>JAIDXA010000235.1 GCA_029058705.1 Paramuribaculum sp.
GTCTTTCTTCAAAATTGTGGCGTCTATACATAATGCACCCCAAAAGTTTTGTGTCCAACTTTTGGGGTGCAGTTCAAAAGCGGGGCGGCTATCAGTAATTATTTTTTTTACGTTCGAAGATGCCTTGTTCCTTGCCGCAGACAGGACATTTTCCAGGAGCTTTCTTTCCGCGATGGATATATCCACAGTAGCGGCACTGCCATTCTTCCTCCTCTTCATCCTGAAAAACAGTTCCGCTCTTCACACGCTCAAGAAGCTTCAGATAGCGCTCTTCATGGCCTTGCTCAACCTGAGCGACAAGCTTGAAATGGGCTGCAATCTGCGGGAATCCTTCTTCGCGAGCCACCCTTGCAAATTCAAGATACATATCGGCCCATTCTTCATGCTCGCCGGCGGCAGCTTCCGCAAGGTTACGCTCGGTTGTTCCAATCGGGCCAGCGGGATAGGAAGCGGTAATTTCAAGCATACCTTCGTCAAGAAAGCTGAAGAAACTTTTTGCATGGGCATATTCCTGCTCGGCAGTCTCCCGAAAAATCGCGGCTATCTGATCATACCCCTCCTTCTCAGCCACTTCGGCAAAAATGGTGTAGCGACCACGAGCCTGCGACTCACCTGCAAAAGATTTTAGAAGATTCTTCTCGGTCTCGGTTCCCTTGATAGATTTCGTTGTCATGATAATCAATTTATTGTGTTATACTACTTACATGAATGTGACGTCCAACAATAAGACAGGATGGCGTCTCTGTTAACCAAACACCTAATCACGTCCTATTGTTCGACTGGGGGAAATATCAAGAATGTCAAAGAACTCTTTGCCGTATTTCGGGCGGTTCGTGATAACGGTGCGTCTGCGGCGTTGCTTACGGCACTCGGGCTCGGTCACGGACGTGAGTCCGCTCCCGTCGCCTTCGGCCTTAGCGCCTTGCATCCGAACCATTCTGACGAACCGCCGGCCGTGCCGGTGAGGGGCGCGGATTTTTTGGGGCGCATACGGCGGCGCTCAGAAGAGGAAAGCCTTCAGGGGCTTTGGGAACAGGGGGAGACATGATGGGGAATCCGGTTGGGCGGCGGGCGGTATCTGGAGCGGGATGCCCTGCGGCGGCTGATCGGAT
>JAIDXA010000236.1 GCA_029058705.1 Paramuribaculum sp.
TGAGCAGTGAATCCGAGATTTGTGCCTGTCTGGTGGGCTCGGAGATGTTTATAAGCGACAGCCTTTGAACTGGCGGTATCCGCGCCAGAATCCGTAAAGGATGAAAATCACACCGCCGGCCCATCTCACCCATTCCCAGTTGCCGCTGAGCTGAGGAAAATATCCACACAGAAAAAGAACACCCATTGCGACGTAGATCACAATCATGAATATGCCGAATATATTCCGCATAGTGTGGGGCATCGATGATTTTTTCTTTTCAGTTTCCATAACTTTTGGTGTTAAGATTCTACATTTCAGGTTGTAGGGACTGGAATCCCTGACAACTTCCATTTTAGAACTTTAACGCTGTGTCCTGGCGGTTTGTTCGGAGGGCCACATCACATGAACGCAGCCGGATAAGTCAAGACCATCCGACGCCGGCAGGCTGACGACGCGTTTCTGCGTGTAAAGTTAACGAAAATTGTTAACACTCCAACGCAATAGCGCAATATTATATTCTGTTAACACGCTCTTTTGTCGAAAAAATGTAATTTTGCGTTGCCGGCTGAGTGAAATCAGCGTGATTGCAGGTTTTCACCCGGCCGGTTGCGCGCATTGCCCCACACACAGTTTTCTTTTTAACCGATATGAATCAACCGCTTGCCGAACGCCTTCGGCCAAAAAACATCGACGAGTATGTCGGACAGGCTCATCTTGTCGGACAAGGAGCGATTATCCGCAGGATGATCGAGTCCGGAAACATCGCCTCGTTTATTCTGTGGGGGCCTCCGGGGGTCGGGAAAACGACGCTGGCTAAAATCATCGCCAACACGTGTCGTGCCGGGTTCCATACTCTGAGTGCGGTAAGCTCCGGCGTAAAGGAAGTCCGGGAAATCCTTGACCGTTGTCGCAGGGAGGGCGCCAGCATGTTTGCCGAACGCCGCCCCATCCTGTTTATCGATGAAATACACCGTTTCACCAAATCGCAGCAGGACAGCCTTCTGGCGGCTGTCGAAGACGGAACTGTCACACTCATAGGCGCCACAACGGAAAATCCTTCGTTTGAGGTTATCCGGCCGCTTCTTTCGCGGGCTCAGGTCTACACGCTGAATCCTCTCGGCGATGTCGATCTCAACGAACTTTTCCAGCGGGCAATCAACACTGACGAGATTATACGTTCACACGGCGTCGAGGTTGAATCGACATCGGCGCTTTTCCGTTTTGCCGGCGGTGATGCCCGTAAACTGCTGAACATTCTCGATCTGCTCGAACAGGCAACTCCTGACGGAAAGCCGATTGTCATATCCGACCGGGTGGTGACCGACTCTCTTCAGAAAAATCCGGCGGCCTATGACCGCAATGGGGAGATGCATTATGATATTATTTCGGCATTCATCAAGTCGATGCGCGGGTCCGATCCCGACGCGGCTGTCTATTGGCTCGCGCGCATGATCGAGGGTGGGGAAGATCCGGAATTCATCGCCCGGCGGCTCGTCATTTTTGCGGCCGAAGATGTCGGGCTGGCCAATCCGAATGCTTTATTGCTTGCAAACGCAACGTTCGATGCCATTCATAAGATCGGATGGCCTGAAGGCCGGATTCCGCTGGCCGAGTGCGTGGTTTATCTCGCGACTTCGCCCAAAAGCAACTCAGCCTACTGCGCCATCGATGACGCCCTCGAGTTTGTCCGGAAAACCGGGAACAGTCCCGTTCCGCTGCACTTGCGTAACGCCCCGACAAAACTCATGAAAGATATGGGCTATGGACACAACTATCTTTATCCACACAACTATCCCGGCAATTTTGTCAGCCAGCAGTATTTTCCCGATTCTCTCGGTCATCCCACCTTCTGGCATCCCGGCAACAATCCTGCCGAAGCGCGTTCGGCCCAGCTTCAGCAGATGCGCTGGCATCCGGAAGAGAATGGCGAGTGAAAAAAAAATCGGGGGAGAATGTAACAATTCGCGTCGGTCGGTGGTCTTAATAAGTGTCGTGCGAATCAACGACAGTATGTATGACGCGAAAAGAGTATCAGAATATCATAGCCGGAATCTATCCGCGGATGTATCGCGTGGCATTGGCCCTGACCGACAATGCCGACGAGGCGTGTGATCTGACTCAGGAAACATTGCTGAAGCTCTGGACCGGCCGCGACCGGCTTGCAGGAGCGGCTAACCCTGAGGCTTATTGCATGGCGGCGTTGCGCAACCGGTTCTATGACATGGCGCGTGCTCGTTCCTGCGATGGATTGGCGGTTGCTGTCAGCGAAGACATGCCGTTGGCCGACAATGTCGCAGGTGATATAGTCGGGATCCGTTCCGATCTCGATCTGGCGCTGAAACTGATGGCGTCGTTGCCCGAAGCGCAGCAGCGTGTAGTGAGATTGTCGTCGGTAGGCGGATGTTCCAACGACGAGATTGCTGAGCTGACCGGATTCTCTCCGGCAAATGTGCGCACTCTTCTATCGCGCGGAAGAAAACGCATTCGTGAACTATTTATTAAATACTCAGAGTGATGGAGACAGACACCGACAAAATCAGACGGCTTCTTGATCGCTACTATGCCGGAGAGGCCACGGAGGCTGAAGTGCGGCAGATCTCCAACTATTTCAGCCGTGCCCGCTCGCTTTCGCCGGAGCTTGAGACCGAACGGAGGATTTTCAATGCGATGCATCCCTCCGCCGGGGAGTTCGCGCCGCCCGAGCGGCTTACTCGGGCAGTGAGCCGCATCGGCCGCAGAAGTCCTTTGCTGCTGATTGCCAGATGGGGCATTGCTGCCGCGGCTGTCGTGGGAGCTGTTTTCGTCAGCGTGAATCTCCTTGACCGTACGGGTGGGGCCGGCACTGATGCTCCGGTTTTTGCCGAGATGCCGGCTGACGGAAACAAAATGGATTCTGTCGGAAGCGACGGATCAGGAAGCGTAGTGGCTGAGTCCCCCCGGCATATATGTGATGAAACGGAGGCTGAGCCCGGTGAGACTACGTCTGTAAAGTCGGGGACAGTGAAAAGGAGTCCGGCAAAACGTCGGTCGAGCCTCAGACGCAGCGTCCCGGATAAAAAACAACGGAAAGCCATCGAAGTGTCGGTTGAATTGCTCAACCGCACGCTGTCGAAAGTAAATCTGGCGTGTGTCGACGCTGAGTCGCAGTTTGATGAAGTTAATAACGTCCTTAAAGAATTATGAATATGAATCGACTTGTTAAGAGAGCAATCCTCAGTTTGGCGATCATGATTTCAGGCATGCCTGTAGTCAGCGCGCAGAAGTATTTTTCCGAATTGACTGGCCGCAAGGATATCGAGACGGTCTATGTGTCGAAAGCATTGCTGGCATCTGTTCCGTCTCTTGGAAGTCTCGGCCGATTCGGAGTTCAGCTTGGCAAGGCCACCTCTCTGAGTGTGTTCACGACCAACAAGACTTCTGGGCTGAAGGCTTGTCGTGAGTCGTTGGCTGCCTTTGTTTCGGCAAACAGTGATGCCGAGCTTCTGTTTCAGCAGAATGATGATGAAGATGTCACTTCCGTCTATGGGATTCCGGTTTACGGAAATGAGGGGAAATATTCGCTTCTTCTCGTCTATAATGCCGATCAGACCGATGCTACGCTTGTCGTCATTACGGGAGAAGTGACCTTCGATCCCGCCTGATTCTCCTGTGGGGGAAAGCGTCAGCCTTTCTGCTTTTTCAGGTCAGGCAGAAGCCAGGCAACTATGCCGAGAAGCGGCAGAAAAGAACTGACGTGGAAAACAAAAGTTATGTCTGTCAGTTCGGCAAGCCATCCGAAAAATGCGGCACCGACTCCTCCAAGACCGAACGAAAGCCCGAAAAACAGACCCGCTATAGTGCCTATGTGTGCCGGTTTGAGTTCTGTTGCAAAAACAAGTATGGCCGAAAACGCCGATGAGATAATCAGCCCGACAGCCACCGAAAGTGCAACCGTGGCATAGAGCCCGACGTATGGCATAAGCATCGCAAACGGAGCGGCTCCTAAAATCGAGCCCCATATCACATACTTGCGGCCGATTTTGTCGCCGACCCAGCCTCCGGCAATGATTCCTATGGCCGACGCCGCCAGAAACGCAAACAGACATAGCTGTGAGTCACGGATCGTAATGCCGAATTTGTCAATAAGGAAAAATGTGAAATAACTTGTCATGCTTGCCAGATAGAACTGTTTCGAAAAAGTCAGGACAACGAGGACTATCATCGCATTGCGGATCTGGCGTTCAGAGAGCGAAAGCGTTCCAATCCGGCTTTTCGCCTTTGCTGCAAGTGTGTTGCGGAGAATTTTTGCATACCATCGTCCGACATAGCTCACTACAATTGCTCCGGCTATGAGTGCGATCGCGAACCAGACGACAGCCCCCTGTCCGTAGGGAATGATTATGAGTGCGGCAAGCAGAGGGCCGAAAGCGCTGCCTCCGTTGCCTCCCACCTGAAAGATGGACTGGGACAGTCCTTTGCGCGGGCCTGCGGCCATCTGGGCTACACGCGATGCCTCCGGATGGAAAATCGATGATCCCATGCCGACAACACTGACTGCAAGTATGATCATTGGGAAACTGTCGGCGTAGGCAAGAATGAAGAGTCCGCACAGTGAGATGCACATACCCGCTGTCAATGCGTAAGGACTTGGATGGCGGTCGGCATAGCGCCCGACAAAGGGCTGGAGAATCGACGAGGTCATCTGAAACGCAAGCGTTATCAGGCCTATCTGGGTGAACGACAGGGTGAGCTGGTCTTTTAGAATAGGATAAATCGCCGGAATGACAGACTGGACTGCATCGTTGAGAAGATGAGCCAGGCTGATTGCAAATATGATCGGGAAAACGGTTTTTTCTGAACGTGGATTAAGTGTCATTGTTCTATAGGACTCTCCGGTGGTTGATGGTGAATCGGCAGACAAAACAAAAAGGAGCATTTTCATGCTCCTTTTCTTTGAGGTACCTAGCAGATTCGAACTGCTGTACACGGTTTTGCAGACCGTTGCCTAACCACTCGGCCAAGGTACCGTTTTTTTGGTTTTGCGATTGCAAAGTTAGTGAAATTTTCCCAACTTCGCAAGCGTTTTTTGAAAAATCATTTTAGATTTTCGGAAATGGTTTCAGAAAAGGCTGACAGCCAGCGTGTCGCCCAATTCCGACAGGTGGTCGCGCATTCCATGAAGGAAATCGTTGGCGGCTTCCTCTCCTATCCGGTTACGGATGTTGGTGAGGCGCGCGTTGATATCGAGAAGCAAATCGCGCTGCTCCGATGTCGAACCACACTGATGAAGCTTCATTGCCTGTTCACGGCCGAGTCTGTATGGGGCCGAAGCGGTGTTGGCGTTTTCCGACGATATGAGGTCGCTGTTTTTTTTCACGGCGGCCTTTGGCTCAGGACGGCTATCGGCCGAGTCTGCATATTGGGCTGTGACGTCGTAGGTGACCGCGTTGTCTGTTTTCGACGAGCACGATACTATTGCAGGCATCGCTGCTATTACAGTCAGTAATGTTAAAGAAATAATTTTCATAGAGAGTGTTTGGAATTAAATCAAATTAAGACTGAGGAAATTTTTTGAACGAATTCCGCGAGTTGAAGAGGGAGCA
>JAIDXA010000237.1 GCA_029058705.1 Paramuribaculum sp.
TGCCCAGACTCCGTCGATGCCCCAGTGGCGCGGCAGAATGAAGAGCAGCGGCAGCAGGAAAATAAGCTGGCGGGTCAGCGAGAGGAAAATCGAGATTCTGGGTTTGCCGATCGACTGAAAGAAATTCTGGATGACGATCTGGCATCCGACCAGCGGATAGAAGATGAAGAAAATGCGCAGTCCGCGGTCGGCGATGGCTGTCAGCCCTTCGTCGATGGTGAAGAGGTTGCTGATTACCGACGGAAAGAGCTCCGCCATAATCCATCCGAGAGTGTTGATCCCTACTCCGATCCAGATTCCCATGTATAGAGTGCGTTTGACGCGATGCCACTGTCCGGCTCCGTAGTTGAATCCGAGTATGGGCTGCATTCCCTGTGTGACACCGAAAACAATCATGACAAAAAACATCGAGGCACGGTTGATTATTCCGTAGGCCCCGATGGCCATGTTGCCGGCCTCTGCCCCATAGTCGAGCAGCGCTTTGTTTATGAATACGACAACTATGCACGCGCATACATTCATCAGAAACGGCGACATGCCGATGGCATAGATCCTTTCTATGATGCTGCGGCTGAGCCATTTTCCGCGGCGGTTGAATCGGATGAAGCTTTTGCGGGAAAGAAAATGCCACAGAACCCATATGGCACCTATGCTCTGGCCGGATATTGTTGCGATCGCGGCACCCTTGATTCCGAGGCCGAGTGTGAAAATCAGGATCGGACAGAGTGCGATGTTGACGATTACGGAAATGAGCGCTGTGATCATGGCTTTTGCCGGATAGCCGGTGGCTCTCATCACGTTGTTGAGTCCGATCAGCACGAACGAAGCCGGCGTTCCATAAAGGATTATCTGCATGAACTCGCGGGCGTAGGGCAATGTTTCGGGCGTGGCTCCGAAAAAAATCAGTATCTCGTCGAGAAACAAAAGTGTCAGTCCTCCGAAAACGGCAGCATGTATCAGACATAGCGTGAAGACGTTGTTTACTGTGTCTGTGGCCCGGTCGGAGTTGTGCTGTCCGAGAAATATGGAGGAGATGGTAGCTCCGCCGGCAGCGATCAGCATACAG
>JAIDXA010000238.1 GCA_029058705.1 Paramuribaculum sp.
GCATCCCCTCGCCAGAAGGAGTGAGGAGAATGAATAATTCCTAACTCAAAGTTTTGCACTTCGATTTGGAATCTTCAGCAAAGCATCCCGGAAACAGATCGCAAGAGGATGTCAGACAGGGTTTATTTCATCGATATTGACAAGTTTGTTCATAATTGCAAAAACTGTCAGTCCGGCCGAGGAATGGATGTTGAGTTTGACGCTTATCTTGTGGCGATATGTAGTTACGGTATGAAACGACAGACACAGCGAATCGGCAATCTCCTTGTTCGACATTCCCCTGACAACGCATTTGATGACCTCGCGTTCGCGCGGCGTCAGCAAATCGAGCCTTGAAGAGACGGACATTTCCGAAGACCGGGGCGATGAGAGGCTGTCGCGCGAGTCCCTGTAGGCTTTTTCAAGCGCCTGAACGCATGGGGAAAGCAGTTCGTCTTCAATTCGGCAGTGAGTAGCGAGATCTTTTTCACAAGTCAGAAGGTCAAGAAGCACGGAGTTGAATATGTCGTGATTTTTCTGAGGATAATACCTTATTATAATATCCTTGAGATTCCGCAACCGGAGAGTCATGTCATTGTGGGGGGAGGCATATTCACTGAAAGAGGCGGCAGCATCGGCCCGCCGGTCGAGAAGCGCCTCAATATGGCCGAATACGATAGTGTTCTCGTAGTGCATGTGACGGCGCACCTCATCGACATATTCGTCGTAATACCTCATCAGCAACCCGCTGACTTCGTTTTCGCCCCGGTGGCCGATCACATCGACAAGCTTCTTTCCGATCAAAGGCAAAAGATAGTCAAGATAAAACTGATGAGCCCGACGAAGGTAGTCGAGCAGCGACCGGACATCAACGCCGTCACTACCGGCCTGATGTCCGTTTATGAAATTCGCCACGGTAAGGAAAGTCTGACAGTCGACACCATGGCTTTCACATACATCCTTTATCGACTCATTGCCGAATCCCAGAGCGATGCCGAACCGGCTCATTGCAAACAGCAGGAGACTGTTGTCGTCAATCAGATCCCTCATTTTGTCCGTAGCCCGATAGGGGCGTTCGCTAACATGCATATAAAAGTAACCCTTAGAGAATGTTTGAATTTAAGAGTATGTTTGTATTTACTACGGAAAAAACGACCGGTTTCCGCAATAGTCTTTCGCACTGCAAAGTTAGCATCCGGAAAGGAAACACGCCATACCTAATAATAGTGATTTTTACCTGCAAAAACAGGCTTTTCACCTATAGTATTATCAAATTTTTATGGATTGCGATGTCCGGATATAAATCGGAACTTTGCACCGGAATAAGAGTATGTTTACTTTTACCACGAATTAAGAAATAAATTCACTTTTTGAAATTCTTCAGGTCATCAGAAAGAGTCTTTTTGGCGCTTTCAGCCAAGTTTCGGCAGTCGCAATGTGGCAATTGCTCCTTT
>JAIDXA010000239.1 GCA_029058705.1 Paramuribaculum sp.
CGGTCAGCCGGCCTTCGTCCATGACCTGAAGAAGGAGGTTGAAGATGTCGGGGTGGGCTTTTTCGATTTCGTCGAGAAGCACGACGGAATAGGGGCGTCGGCGTACCTGTTCGGTCAGCTGTCCGCCTTCGTCGTAGCCGACATAGCCCGGAGGCGCTCCGACGAGCCGGCTGACGGAGAATTTTTCCATGTATTCACTCATGTCGACGCGAATAAGGGTGTCGGCTGAGTCAAAGAGTTGTTCGGCCAGTTTCTTTGCGAGGTGGGTCTTGCCGACGCCTGTCGGCCCGAGGAACAAGAAGGTCCCGATGGGTTTGTTGGGGTCTTTAAGGCCAACCCTGTTGCGCTGGATTGCCTTGACGATTTTTTCGATGGCGTTGTCCTGGCCGATGATCAGGTTTTTAAGTGCGGGCCCCATCATGCGCAGCCGCCGGCCTTCGGCCTGTGCGACCCGTTGGGCCGGGACGCCTGTCATCATAGCGACGACTTCAGCGACTTTGTCTTCGTCGACAATCTCGCGCTGGGTGTTCAGGTCTTCTTCCCATCGCTGTTTTGCCGATTCAAGGTCGCGCCGCAACTGCTGTTCGCGGTCGCGGAATCCGGCGGCTTTTTCGAAGTCCTGTTCCTGGGCGGCCTGAAGCTTGCTTGCGGCAGTTTGCTCGATAGCCACTTCGAGGTCCTCGATCTCTTTCGGGACGACGATGTTGGTTATATGGACGCGTGATCCGGCCTCGTCAAGAGCGTCGATCGCTTTGTCGGGGAAGTTCCGGTCGGTCATGTAGCGTTCGGTGAGCTTGACGCAAGCCTTGACGGCTTCGGGCGTGTATGTTACGTTGTGGTGAGCTTCGTATTTTTCCTTTATGTTTGACAGGATCGCGAGCGTTTCTTCTTCGGAAGTGGGCTCGACGACAACTTTCTGGAAACGACGTTCAAGGGCGCCGTCTTTCTCGATGTTTTTGCGGTATTCATCGTGGGTCGTGGCTCCGATGCATTGTATTTCACCTCTTGCGAGGGCTGGCTTGAGCATGTTGGCGGCGTCCATTGAACCGGGTGCGCTCCCGGCTCCGACGATTGTGTGGATTTCGTCGATGAAGAGGATTACGTCGGGGTTTTTCGCGAGTTCATTGAGCACAGCTTTGACACGTTCTTCAAATTGTCCGCGATATTTTGTTCCGGCCACCATTGCGGCCAAATCGAGAGAGACGACGCGTTTTCCGAAAAGGACACGCGAAACTTTTCTCTGTACAATGCGCAATGCGAGCCCTTCTACGATTGCGGATTTTCCGACTCCGGGCTCACCGATCAATATGGGGTTGTTTTTTTTGCGTCGGCTCAGGATCTGGGCGAGGCGTTCGATTTCGGTTTCGCGTCCGATGACCGGGTCGAGGCGGTTTTCTTCGGCTGCGCGTGTCATGTCGTGGCCGAATTTGTCGAGGGTGGGGGTTTCGGTTGAGCGTACAGAGGCCGGGCGAGAGGTTGCGGAGCGGTGTTTCGCGCCGCCGGACGAGGAGTCGTCGGAAGCCTGAGGAGCGTCGTCGTCGATAGTGTCGTCATCTTCGTCATCGTCGAAGTCGCCCCCCATGCGGGTTATCCCAGCCTGGTCGGCGAGAGGGCGATAGAGCGCTTCATAGCTGACGTTTGCACGGGAAAAGGGTTTCATGAAATTCATTTCTTTAATTTCTTGATTGTGGAAAATAGCTAAAAGGAGGTGCTCGATGTCTACATCCTTGCTACGGAGCAGACGAGCTTCCAGCATGCTGAGCTTAATGAGCCGATTGCACATGGGGCTTGCGGAGATCTGCGAGGTTGGCGGCTCGGAGGCGAGTCCCATTTCAAACAGATCTTTGTCGAGCTGCTGGGTCAGTTCGTAGGCGGAAGTGTCGGTGCAGACCCTGTCGATCATTGCCATGATTTTTCTCGACGGCTCGCACAGGAGACTGTAGAGGAGGTGTTCCGGTCTGATCACGGAAGAATTGTGGGTCACTGCTATTCTGGTGCTGTCGGAAATGACCTTATTTAGTTGAGGTGTGAACATAGGCGTTGGGTTGAAGAGTCCGGTGGTGTCAGGATGAGAAGCTGGCATGTCCCGGTTGATTCATAACGTTGGGAATTGCAATTATTGTGCCAAAGGGTCGGCGGGTATGCGTAAAAAGTGCTAACAAATTTTAAAACACAAAATAGGGCTTCTTAGATTCGTCAGATTGATAAAAAATGGCTATCTTTGCTTGATATTTTTTGACGTGGACTCGCTTGTCCGGATGGTCCGGCCGATAACGGATGTCTGTTACAGTCATACAACGTCCATGCAAATGAATTTAAGAAACAAAGATTTAAAGACCTCATGTTGGAAGAAGACCGCATTTTAAAAATCAACATTGAAGATGAAATGAAGTCGGCCTACATCGACTATTCTATGTCGGTGATTGTGTCGCGTGCGCTGCCGGACGTCCGTGACGGACTGAAGCCTGTTCACCGCCGCGTGCTTTTTGGAATGAACGAGATGGGCAACACGGCCGACAAGCCGCATAAGAAATCGGCCAACTGTGTCGGAGAAGTGATGGGTAAGTATCATCCCCACGGAGATTCCTCGATTTACGGCACAGTTGTCCGTCTGGCACAGGACTGGGCCATGCGTTATACGCTTGTTGACGGGCACGGCAACTTCGGGTCGGTCGATGGCGACGGTGCGGCGGCGATGCGTTACACAGAAGTCCGCCTCGACAAGATCGGCGAAGAGATGCTTGCCGATATAGATTCCGACACGGTTGATTTTCAGCCGAACTACGATAATTCGCGAATGGAGCCGGTTGTGCTTCCCACGCGTTTTCCGAACCTGCTTGTCAACGGCGCGTCGGGAATTGCTGTAGGTATGGCGACCAATATACCGCCTCATAATCTGACAGAGGCAATCAATGCGTCGATTGCGCTTGTTGACAATCCGGAGCTTACGATTCCGGAGCTGATGCAGTATATCAAGGCGCCTGATTTCCCTACGGGTGGTACGATATATGGCTACAATGGTGTCAAGGACGCATTTGAGACCGGGCGCGGGCGTATAGTCATCAGGGCGAAGGCTGAGATAGAGGCCGAGGCCAATCATGAGAACATCATAGTTACCGAGATTCCCTATAATGTCAACAAGGCTCTTCTGATTTCCTATATTGCCGATCTGGTCAACGAAAAGAAGCTCGAAGGGATCGCAGACATCAATGACGAGAGCGATTACAAGGGGATGCGCATTGTCATCAAGCTGAAGTCGGACGCGAATGCCAATGTGGTGCTTAATAAGCTCTACAAGATGACTCAGATGCAGTCGTCGTTCAGCGTCAATAATGTGGCTTTGGTCAATGGCCGTCCGAAGACATTGAATCTTAAGGAGATGCTTGGCGCGTTCATAGACCACCGTCATGATGTCGTAATACGCCGCACTGAGTTCGAGCTCAAGAAAGCACGCGAAAAGGCCCATATTCTCGAGGGACTTATAATAGCGTCGCAGAATATAGACGAGGTTATCCGCATTATCCGCGCTTCGGCATCGACAGAAGAAGCCCGCGCGACTCTTACGGATCGTTTTGGGCTTACGGATGCTCAGACGGCGGCTATCGTTGAAATGCGTCTCAAGCAGCTGACCGGTCTTGAACAGGATAAACTTCGGGCCAATTATGAGGAAATTATGGCTGAGATTGCCCGTCTGGAGGAGATTCTCAATGATGATTCAGTGTGCCGCGAACTGATAAAGTCGGAATTGATCGAGGTTCGCGAAAAGTATGGCGACGACCGCCGGACGGATATAGATTATACGGCAGGCGATTTCAATGCCGAGGATTTTTATGCCGATGACGACATGATCATTACCATTTCGCATCTCGGCTATATCAAGCGTACGGCGCTCAGCGAGTTCCGCACGCAGAACCGCGGTGGTGTCGGAGCAAAGGGGAGCGATACGCGAGATGAGGATTTCATTGAGTATATCTATCCGGCGTCGATGCATAATTACATGCTTTTCTTTACCCGGAAAGGCCGCTGCTATTGGCTTAAGGTTTATGAGCTTCCCGAAGGCGCGAAGAATTCGAAGGGTCGTGCGATCCAGAATCTGCTCAATATCGAGCCGGACGATGCTGGAAATGCAGTTATCCGCGTGAAGGGTCTTGACGATAAGGAATTCGGGACGTCGCATAATCTCGTGTTCTGCACGAAGAACGGTGTTATCAAGAAGACGTCGCTTGAGGCTTATTCGCGTCCGCGCGCAAATGGAGTCAATGCAATTATCATACGCGATGACGATCAGCTGATTTCAGTTGAGCTTACTGACGGCAATTCTGAGATTCTGATGGCAAACCGCAATGGTCGCGCCATACGTTTCCATGAAAGCAAGGTCCGCGAGATGGGTCGTGTTTCGACGGGTGTCCGCGGTATGACGCTCGACGGCGGTGACGATGAGGTTGTCGGCATGATCTGCATGGCTCCGGATACGTTGAATAACGTTATGGTTATTTCGGAAAACGGTTTTGGCAAGCGCTCGATTCTTGACGACTACCGAATAACGAACCGCGGCGGCAAGGGTGTCAAGACGATTAATGTGACGGAGAAGACCGGTCGTCTTGTCAGCATCAAGAGTGTCAATGACGATAATGATCTTGTCATTATCAACAAGTCGGGCATCACGCTTCGCATCAAGGTGGCCGATATCCGTGTCCAGGGTCGTGCGACTCAGGGTGTCAAGGTTATAAATCTTGAAAAGCGCAACGATACGATCGCGTCAGTCTGCTGTGTCGATTCGGATCCCGAGGAAGAGTTGGGCGGCGAGCTCAATGCCGAGCCTACGGATGCTATTCCGGAAACCGGTGCGGTAGCTGAGGTGACAGATCTGTCTGCGCCTTCTGAAGGAACTGACGAGTGATAATCCATGTATGCATGATCCGGTCAAAGGGTCATGCATATAATCCAAATATATTGTTTGACTGTTGTAAGAATTACTTACCTTAAATAACCAAATTATTTTCGATTATGAAAAAAATAAGTTTAATCGCATTGGGTCTTGCCGCAGGCTTGTCAGCTATGGCGCAGCCAAATGTAGTCAAAGAGGCAGAGGGCTTGGTCAAGGGCAAAAAGTTCGGACAGGCTCTCGAAGTGGTAAAACCAGCCTTGTCGGATCCTTCAACGATGAATACTGTGACCCCATGGTATCTTGTCGGAAAGGCAAATCTTGGAATATGGGATGATGCTCAGGTTCGCAGTATGACTCCCAGAGAAGTGCAGCCTACTCCGGAAGAGATGGCGGCAGCCTCGCGTGCGCTTGTGGAGGCATACAACGCTTATGTCAAAGCGATGCCTCTTGATCAGCTTCCCGATGCCAAGGGTAAGGTAAAGCCCAAACATACCAAGGAGATGCGCAAGTCGATCGGAGAGAACTACCGTGGCTATCTGAATGCGGGTCTCAATCTTTATAATGTGCAGGACTATCCTGGCGCATATGCGGCATGGGATCTGTATGTAAATCTTCCGAATGACGAGAATGCGGATCCTAAGGCGTTTGTTGCCGACGCGGATTCGACCGTTGGCGAAATTGCATATTATCAGGCTCTTGCTGCATTTTTCAGCAAGGATTTCGAAAATGCCTTGAATAAGGTTCAGAAAGCGCTTTCGCTCGGATATGAGGCTAAGAATGTCTATCTTGTCGGTCTGGAAGCGGCCGATGCAACCAAGAATACTTCGGCATCATCGGAATTCGCCCGCAAGGGAAATGTGAAGTATGGTGCTGATGACATCAGTTTCCTCGCAGGCATCATCAATTCGGAACTCGCAAAAGATAATTATCCTGCATGCTATGAGGCTATCGACGAGTCATTTTCTGTTGCCGGCAGCGATTCAATCAAGAGCCTTCTCTATAATGTGAAGGCTATTGTCAACGAGCGCGAAGGAAAGATTGAGGATGCCAAGGCAAATCTGAGCGAATCGATCAAACTGGCTCCCCAGAACGCGAAGAGCTATTTCGATATGGGTCGTCTGCTTCAGAATGAGGTGGCCGCAATGGAAGATACGGCCGATGATGCCACTCGTCTGAATGTTCTCGTTCCGAAGATCAAGGATGCCATCAGCTATTATGAAAAGTCCTATGAGCTCGATGACACTCAGAGCAGTCTTCCGCAATATATCTACCGTCTGTATTATGGCCTTGACCAGAACTATCATCTCGGTCAGGAGTATGCCGACAAGGCCGAATACTGGAAGAATATGTAATAACGTATTTTTAGAATACAGGAAAGGGGACGAGGTCGCGTTGCGGCTTTGTCCTCTTTTTTTTACGGGCAATCTGTAGGGATGGAGGTGTTGAGTGTGGCGATTCTGTCAATCGGCTGCAATTGCCGGCCGGCTTTCGGATCCGAACGAGAATCCCTCGAAAAAATCTCTTTGAGTGAATGAAAGTTAAAACCGGGCTGGCTCTTAAAAATAATGCGTAAATTTGCATATGTCCGACAGGCGTGTTGCCCGGAAGCCGTCGGTTTTATTACTCTAACCATTAAAATTCATCATGGCCGGTTGTGTCGGTTTGATTTCGGAACAGTTAGGCCTAATTATTTGTTTCGCAGGTAAAAGATTGTCATGTTACGGATTAAATTCGCTATTTTATGTTTGGCCGGGAGTATTGGCTGTTATGCGCAACAAAGTGCTGTTAAAGAAGCTGATCACATACTGTCGTCGGCCAAGCCTGACTTTGCCGCCGCATTGAAGGCTGTCAAGCCCGCTCTTGAACACGAGGATACGAAGACCAGTGCTGAAGCATGGTATTATGCCGGTAAGGCGTCGCTTGGCCTGTGGGATCGTATGCTGCTCGACATCTCTTTGGGTCAGGAAGTGAAGAATGAGCGGAAGAAGGAGTGTGGCCATTATCTGATAGATAGTTACGAGTATTTCCGCAAGTCGCTGATGTTTGACAGTCTGCCGAATGAAAAGGGGAAGATCAAGCCTAAATATTCTAAAGACATACTGAATCTGGAAGCGAAGAATTACCGGGCATTCAGGAACGCCGGAATCTTTCTTTATGATGTCAGGGATCTGCAAGGCGCTTATGATGCGTGGGAAATCTATGTCTCATTGCCGTCGACGCTGAAAAGGCAGAAGAAAAATGTAAAGGCCGATTCCCAGACTGAGCTCGGTCAGATTTATTATTATCAGGCACTTTGTGCGATGTCGACCAATCATATGAGGAATGCGATAGACAAATTTGTCGAAGCGCGAATGACCGGTTTTTCCAACAAGGATCTGTATCTTTATGGAATGGAGGCATCGCGCCGGGAAAAGGCCGATTCGATGATGCTCGATTTTGCCAGGCTCGGATGCGAACTTTATGGAGACAAGGAGGTCAGTTTCGCTTTGGTCCTTATTAATGACTATCTGAAGAGACGTGACTATGAAACCTGCCAGGCTCTGGCGGAAAAGGCTCTTGCAGTTGATTCGGATGATAAAGTGAAGAGCCAGTTGTATGATGTTATGGGCGTTATCTGTGATTCGGAAGGCGATTTTGAAGGGGCCTTGGCTAACTTCCAGAAGGCGGTTGTCTATGATCCGAACAGTGCGAAGGCTTATTTTGATCTTGCCCGCGTCATATATAATGCGTCGCTGAAGGTTGCTGAATCCGGCGGAGAGGAGAGTGAGGCTAATGCTGCGCCCGGACTTGAAAAGGCAGCGGAGTATTTTGAGAAAGCATACTCGCTCAATCCGTCAATGTCGCAGATTCCGGAAACGCTCTATGGGATCTACTACCGTCTCGGGGTCGGCTATGAAGCGAAAGCCACTGAATGGGAGAAGCGCCAGAAGTAGGGGATTGCTGATGCCGAAACGCTGTAAGTGGTAAATACACTCGAACGCATGACTACAGTGTTCGGCTGTTACGGTGCTGTTGCATGAGTGTGATCAGAAATCGACGGAATTGATTGATCCACAGGCTTGGCTTGGTAGTATATCCAAGCTAAATGAAAAGTTGACATACTCTAAGAGTATGTTTAGTTTTAAACCAATTTAAACATTAAGGAGCACACAAAACCCTCAATCAGAGTGTTGAAAGGA
>JAIDXA010000024.1 GCA_029058705.1 Paramuribaculum sp.
GTCTTCGGTGTCGCGGTCAAATTCAGCTTCGATTTCGCGGGTTATGCGGGCGCAGATGTCGATGTCGACTCCTGTGTCGGAGTCGATCTCAACCGTTATCCGATTGTCGGGCGCTATGTTTATCTCCACAAGGAAACAATCGGTTTCCTCGAGAGTGCGTTCGACAATCCGGCTCATTAGTTGCTTGTCAATCATTGTCGCTGTGAATTTAAATAAAATGGAGGAAGCTGCAGGCTCCCTCCGTGTCACTCGGTTTTGCTACTGCAAAGGTAGTCAATTATTTTGTAATGTGCAACGGGATGGCGTTCAAAGGTCGGCGATGCAGAAGAAATGGATTTTAATTAACATGTAATTATTGAAATTTAGCAAAATTTAACTGTGAATTCTGCCGGTGATTGTGATTACGGTTTTTAAATGATTATTTTTGCGGAACAAAACGAAATGAAATTGCATGCGAAACGAAACTTTTATGCTGGCTTGTCTGGCGCTTGCCTTTTTCAGCCCGGGGCGAATCGTCGCGGCCGACAGAACGCCTGACGGGCTTCCCCGTTACGAGATGGTTTACGGCGATATGGTCAGGACTTATTCGATGTTCATTCCCGACAGTCTTCCCCACGGTGCGCCGCTGGTTGTCTATGCTCATGGCTACGGATCAAAGACACGTTCGCGTAAGGATCTGAATGAGGCGGCGCGACGTCACGGCTTTGCAGTATGTAATCCGGACGGCAGTCCGGATTCGCGAGGAAAGGACGGATGGAAGGTAGGATATCCGTCGCAGGGGTCGATGACGGTCGATGAGGCGGATTTCTTTCGCGCGCTGCTCGACGAGGTGGCCTCCCGTTTCGGAGTCAGCCGGGAAAATGTGTTTCTCGCGGGCATGTCGAACGGTGGCGATCTGTGTTATCAGTTTGCCTATACCTCTCCGGAGCTGTTCAGGGCCTATGGTTCGGTTGCGGGTTTGACATTTGAAGAAACCTATAACGCCAATAAGCTCACTGAGCCGGTTGCTTTCATTGAGATTCACGGGACGTCCGACACTGTTTCGTCGTGGGATGGCGATCATCTCAATGCCGGTGGCTGGGGTGCGTATATTCCGGTGGAGCTGGCGGTGCAGGCGTTGGCTGTCAACAACCGGTGTGCGACTGTCGGTAAGGATTCTGTCGCATCAAAACGCCCGGCCGAGCATCCGGTGTCGCGTTGCGTTTACGGTGATGCTCCGTCGGGTCGCGATGTCGTGGTCTACCGGGTTGAGGGCGCAGGGCATTCATGGCACGCGGCCGATCTTGATACGGGCGAGCTGCTTATTGAGTTTTTCTCCCGTTATATTGTTCCAGAGGATGGGCGTTAGCTGTTATGTCCGCGAAAAATATATGTCGAGTACGTCGCGGGCTGCGGTGAATGAGCTTTGGCGGTTGTCGAGGACCCGCTGTTCCTTTTCGGCAAGAACGGCTGCGATTGCCGGATTGTCGTAGAAGTGGCGGCGGAGTTGTTCGTCGATGGTTTCGTACATCCAGAAACGTGCCTGTTGCAGACGGCGTTTTTCGAAATAACCGTTGTCAGTCACGAACGTGAAGTAGCGGTCGATCATGTCCCAGACTTCTGCGATTCCGAGTTCATAGTAGCCTGAATATGTAAGCACTTCCGGCTGCCATCCCGAGGCAGTCGGCGGAAACAGGTGCAGGGCGCTGCGGAACTGGGCCTGTGCGAGCCGGGCGCGGTTGATGTTGTCGCCGTCGGCTTTGTTGATTACGATTCCGTCGGCCATCTCCATTATTCCACGCTTGATTCCCTGAAGTTCGTCGCCGGTGCCGGCCAGCTGCAGCAGAAGGAAGAAGTCGACCATCGAATGGACAGCGGTTTCGCTTTGCCCTACGCCGACAGTCTCGACAAATATGTTGTTGAATCCGGCGGCTTCGCACAATACTATTGTCTCGCGGGTTTTGCGGGCGACGCCTCCCAGTGAGCCAGCCGAGGGGCTTGGACGTACGAAAGCATTGGGGTGTACCGACAGTCGTTCCATCCGGGTTTTGTCGCCGAGGATGCTTCCTTTTGTGCGTTCGCTTGACGGATCGATTGCCAGAACGGCGAGTTTGCCTCCGTCTTTTAGGACGTGGAGGCCGAAGACGTCAATGCTGGTCGATTTTCCCGCGCCAGGAACTCCTGTGATGCCGATTCTGCGCGACTTGCCTGAGTGGGGAAGGCATTTTTCGATGACTTCCTGTGCGAGAGCCTGGTGGTCGGGGGCGGTGCTTTCGACGAGTGTCACCGCGCGCGAAAGCCTCGTGATGTCGCCGGCAAGTATGCCTTCGACAAGGTCGGATGCGGAAGGCAGACTGCGTTTTTTGCGGCGTTTCAGATAGGGGTTTACTGTCGGTGGCTGACTGACGCCGGAGTTTACTGTCAGGCCTTTATAATCGGAGTGGTTTTCGGGGTGTTCCATGCTTGCGGAATGATGGTGATGCGGGGTTAATATACTTCGCCGATTACGCGGACTGTCTGTGTGGGAGCAGTCGGGTCGTTGGCGATGACGGTTATGCGTCCGTTGAGCGGAGTTCCGGCCGCGAGGTGGCTGCAGTCGACCGAGACATTGACAGTCGTTGATTTTCCAGGTTTTATCTTGTCGGATTTAAGTTTCAGGCTGATCGCCGGATCGGCTGTGAAGATGCGGCGGATCAGGAGAGGTTTCTTTCCGTTGTTGGTTATTGAGAACGATTGTGTCAGCTTTTTGTTTTCAGGAGTCAGCCGGCCGAAGTCGACGGTTTCGGTTGAGATTGTGGCCACCGGCGCCTGTGCCTTGTCCTCGGGCGACATTTTCGAGAAGTCTTCGTTGACGATGACCGTCGTTGCTATTTTTGCAGATCCGTCTGGGTCATTTTCGGAATCGGGAGTCAGTATGAATGAATCGGATATGACTCCGTAGTCGGGACACCGGTCGGTGTAGGCCGTCAGCGAGAGGGATGCCTGTTCGCCAGGCTTGATTACTTCGGGCCGGAAAAGAGCATTGATGTAGGCGGGCAGATTGCTGACAGTCGGGCGCATGTCGTGGTCGGTCGGGTTGTAGATATTGACGGCAGCTGCGAGAACGCGCCCTTTGAGAGCTTGTCCGAACGGGGTCATTGAGTTGCTCAGCCGTGCTTTTCCGGCTTCGACGGGATAGCGGGCGGCCAGCGTTGATGGCGAACCGATCACCGTGCCTTTTATTAGCAGCCGAAATCGTCCGGTGTTGGTTTCGATGCTTATCTCTTTGGAGAATTTGCCGGGGCGTCCGGTGGCGTCATATGCTACGCCGATTACAAGAGTGTCGCCTGGCAGTACGGGCGTGCGCGGGTATGTGGGGCGCGTGCAGCCGCAATTGGCACGTGCGTTGAGAACGGAAACCGGTTCTGTGCCGGTGTTGACTGCTTTGAACTGGCAGTCGACGATTCCCAGGTCTTCATGGAAAGCTCCGAAGTTGTTGACTGTCTGAAGCCATTTGAGTTTCGGTTGCGCGTAGGCCGCGCCGGCGCATAGAATCGAGATGGCCAGAAGGACGGATCGTAGTTTCATTGTTTTTTTGCTATGGGAGTATTACTCCGGAAAATTTGAGTGCGATTTTTTTCGATGCCGGTGCGTTTGTCTTGACTTTTACCTCGCGGTTTAATTCTCCTTTTCTTCCTGCCGGGTTGAAGTTGATTGTGATTGTTCCGGTTTTGCCTGGCTGTATCGGCTGTTTGGGGTAGTCTGGTTTGGTGCAACCGCAACCGCCGTTTGAAACGGAAATGATGACCAGCGGGGTGTTTCCGGTGTTGGTGAAGTTGTATGTCGCTTTTACTTGACCTTTCGATGCATGAATGTTTCCTAAATCGAATGATGTGCGGTCGAACTTGATCGCGGAATCGGCAGATGCCCAGATTGACGACAGCATAAGGCAGAGGAGCAGGGGGATGTATCGTTTCATTTTTTCGTGCTTTTTTAGTGGGATTAACAGTGTTAGGACGCTTGTGGTTTGCCCGTTGCAAAAATAATGATTATTTCGTTTGTTGCAAAATTTGTTTGTCGGGCTTGCGCGCCGGAGAGTGCTAAAAGAAAGAGGCGTGCCACACGGCACGCCTCTTTGATATTGACTGACGAGGGTCAGATTATTTGCTCTGGGAGAGCTGTTCTTTAAGAGCGGCAAGAGCTTCGAGGTCGCCGAGAGTGGCGCGCTCGATCTGCTGGTTGAGCACGGGTGCTTCCTCACGTTTTGCAGCGCGTTTTGCCTTGCGGGCTTCGTTGCGTTCAGCTTTGTTTACATCTTCGTGGATGCGGCTGTGAGAAAGAATGATGCGTTTGCTGTCTTTGTTGAATTCGATAACCTTGAAGTTGAGCTTTTCGTCAACTTTGGCCTGGCTGCCGTCTTCTTTCTGGAGGTGTTTTGGAGTGGCGAAGCCTTCAACACCGTAGGGGAGAGCGACAACAGCGCCTTTTTCAACCATCTCAACGATTGTTCCTTCGTGGATCGAACCGGGGGTGAAGATGGTTTCGAATACTTCCCAGGGGTTTTCTTCGAGCTGTTTGTGGCCGAGGCTGAGGCGACGGTTTTCTTTGTCGATTTCAAGAACCTGTACCTGGATGTCAGCACCGATCTGAGTGAATTCGCTCGGGTGTTTGATTTTCTTGGTCCAGCTGAGGTCGGAGATGTGGATGAGACCGTCAACGCCTTCTTCGATTTCAACGAATACACCGAAGTTTGTGAAGTTGCGAACTTTAGCAGTATGCTGGCTTCCAACGGGGTATTTAACCTCGATGTCTTCCCAGGGATCAGCCTTGAGCTGCTTGATTCCGAGGCTCATCTTGCGGTCTTCGCGGTCGAGGGTGAGGACAACGGCTTCGATTTCGTCGCCGACCTTCATGAAGTCCTGAGCTGAGCGGAGGTGCTGGCTCCAAGACATTTCGCTGACGTGGATGAGACCTTCGACACCGGTTGCGATTTCAACGAATGCACCGTAGTCGGCCATCACCACTACGCGGCCTTTGACTTTGTCGCCGACCTTGAGTTCGGGATCGAGTGCATCCCAGGGATGAGGCATGAGCTGCTTGAGACCGAGTGCGATGCGTTTCTTTTCATCATCGAAGTCGAGGATAACGACGTTGAGCTTCTGGTCAAGCTGAACAACTTCTTCGGGATGGGAAACACGACCCCAGGAGAGGTCTGTGATGTGGATAAGACCGTCGACACCGCCGAGGTCGATGAATACACCGTAGCTTGTGATGTTCTTGACAGTTCCTTCGAGCACCTGGCCTTTTTCGAGCTTGGCGATGATTTCGCGTTTCTGCTGTTCGAGTTCGGCTTCGATGAGCGCTTTGTGGCTGACAACGACGTTTTTGTATTCCTGGTTGATTTTGACAACCTTGAATTCCATTGTCTTGCCAACATACATATCGTAGTCGCGGATGGGGCGCACATCGATCTGTGAGCCGGGAAGGAAGGCTTCGATGCCGAATACGTCGACGATCATACCACCCTTGGTGCGGCACTTGATGTAGCCCTTGATGATTTCGTCTTTTTCGAGAGCCTCGTTGATGCGTTCCCATGAACGTGCGGCACGGGCTTTGCGGTGAGAGAGGATAAGCTGACCTTTCTTGTCCTCCTGGTTTTCGATGAACACTTCAACTACGTCGCCGACTTTGATTTCGGGGTTGTAGCGGAATTCGTTCATGGGGATGATGCCGTCGCTCTTGTAGCCGATGTTAACCACAGCTTCGCGCTTGTTGAGGGCGATGATGGTACCTTCGATTACGTCTTTGTCTTTGACGGTGTTGAGTGACTCGTCGTAGGTTTTGGTGAGTTCTTCGCGAGTCTTTTCGCCCTGAGCATCTCCATTCTCATAGGCTTCCCAATCGAAATCTTCGATGGGCGAATTGAATAATTCTTTAGTCATTAAATAAGTTAATAAAATAGGTTAATTAAAAGAG
>JAIDXA010000240.1 GCA_029058705.1 Paramuribaculum sp.
CCCACTGGGGCCTCGCCGGATGCTGGGCAAGCATGGCGGCGTCTGACTTCATTGCCTTCGTAATCGCTGTGGTCACCGCTGCAATCATCCTCCGGCGCGAAACCCGGCGTTTTTCAACCAAAACAGAAAATAAATCAGGGGAAACAAACGTTAAATAGGCATGATCGAAGAAATCAACCTGCGGGTCGATCCCGCAACCGCCGCCAGCACGCTCCGGCTCACGGCCGAAGCCAGCACACGTCTGTCCATTGACGCAAACCGCATCCGCGATCTGCGCATCACACGCCGTTCGATCGACGCCCGCCAGCGCAACGTAATGGTTCAGCTGACCCTGCGCGTCTTCATAGACGAAGACGCCCCGCTGCTGACATACACGCCTGTCGACTACAGTCCGGTTGAATCCGACGCTCATGCCGCGGTCATAGTCGGAGCCGGCCCCGCAGGTCTTTTCGCCGCCCTCCAGCTGATCGAAGAGGGCATCAGGCCGATTGTTCTCGAACGCGGCAAAGATGTTGATTCGCGACGTCTCGACCTGGCCCGCATTGCCCGTGAAAACATCGTTGATCCTGATTCCAACTATTGTTTCGGCGAGGGCGGAGCCGGTGCATACTCCGACGGAAAGCTCTACACACGGAGCAAAAAACGCGGCCCCGTCGACAAAGTCCTCCAGATTTTTCATCAGCACGGAGCTCAGGACGCCATTCTGATAGACGCTCATCCCCACATCGGGTCCGACCGTCTGCCGGAAGTCATCAAATCGATCCGCAAAACAATCGAACGCTGCGGCGGACAGGTCCATTTCGGAGAAAAAGTCACTTCAATCCTGACTGACAGACAACAGGCTACCGGAGTTTCAACCGCCTCCGGAAAAACATTCAGCGGCCCGGTCATTCTCGCAACCGGCCATTCGGCTCGTGACGTGTATTCAATGCTCGCAGACCAGAATGTCGATCTCGAGCCCAAAGGGATAGCCGTCGGTGTGCGGCTCGAACACCCCCAGCAGGTAATTGACCGCGTACGCTACCACTCCCCTGCCGGACGCGGAAAATATCTTCCCGCCGCGGAATACACCATGCTCACCCGCGTCGACGGAAGAGCCGTCTATTCGTTCTGCATGTGTCCCGGAGGTGTCATCGTTCCTGCGGCCTCTGCTCCGGGCGAATTGGTTGTCAACGGCATGTCATCGTCAGGGCGCTGTGGCCGGTGGGCCAATTCCGGAATGGTTGTCGAGGTAGTGCCCGACGACGTCGAAGGCAACGATCCACTGAAAATGATGCACTATCAGCAGCGCATCGAACAACAGTTTTACGCCGACGGCGGCGGGCGTTCCCAATCCGCTCCCGCACAGCGCATGACCGACTTCGTTGCCGGCCGGCCGTCGAAAACCCTGCCGGACACCTCCTACGCGCCTGGAATCCACGCGGCACGCATCGACCGACTGCTGCCGGAACCGATCTCGCGACGTCTCCAGAAAGCATTTCAGGAATTCGGACGCAAGAACCGCGGATTCCTCACCCACGAAGCGACACTGATCGGCGACGAAACACGCACTTCGGCCCCAGTCCGCATACCGCGCAACGATCTGACAATGACCTACATAAACCTCGACGGACTGTATCCTTGCGGCGAAGGGGCCGGCTATGCGGGCGGCATTGTATCCGCCGCAATCGACGGAATACGTTCAGCCATGGCCGTGTCAACGCGGCTGCATGAGACTCATGAATGACTGTCACAGCAGTCATAATGAAGGAAATGGCTGCCGGAATGGCACTCTTCGATTGTCCGGTCAACGATCAGATGACGGTTTGCCATTGACGCAATTGTCGTCATGTCATGCGACACAAGAATTATCGTTGTCGTCTTCGACAGATTCTCCACTATTTCGTAGATCCGCCGCTCAAAACGTCGGTCGACATAACTCAAAGGCTCGTCGAGAACAAGAACAGCCGGCCGACTGATAATCGCACGCGCCATCAGTGCGCGCTGCAACTGCCCTCCCGACAGACTTCCGATACCCGCATCGGCCTTGTCGGCCAGACCGACCATATCCACCATCTCCCCGACAAGCCGGCGGCGATCGGTTCGCGACAAACGGGATTTTTCAGAAATACCGAGTTCGACCACCTCGCTGACCGATATCGGAAACCGCGCGTCAATCATGTTTTTCTGAGGCAGATAACCGATTGACAGCCGGTCGGCCGGATGTCCGTCATCATCGAAATAGCAGACGGTTCCGGCTGTCGGTTTCAGCAGTCTCAGCATTATTCTCAGCAGGGTTGTCTTTCCGCCGCCGTTCGGTCCGGTGATCGCAATAAAATCGCCACGTCCGACACTCAGACTGACGTCGGATAATATCTGTTTTTTTTCACGGATCATACTCACGCCCGAAAGCGTTATGACAGGGTTATGTTCTGATTTCATTCTCTGACTGTTTGACGAGACGTGGAAGATGATATTATTTCAGCAATTCTGAGCAGTTCCGCCTGCATGTCATAGGCAAGGGTGTTGACCGTAACGCTCCGCACACCGGCCTCGTCGGCAACAGCACGTGAACGCCCCGCATCAAAATCAGGCTGGACAAGAAAAACCGATGCCCCCTCTTTACGGGCAACATCGATATTGTTTCTGAATTCAGTGACAGACATCTCTTTGTTATCCATCCCCATGGCAAGCTGCTCCAGCCCGTTTTCAGCAGCGAAATAGCTGAGCGAAGGATGCCAGACCATAAACGCCATGCCGCGGCAGTCGGACAGAATTGCCGAAATTCGCGCACGGCAACTGTCGAGCGACAGCTCAAGAGCCTTATAGTTGGCCCGATAGACAGCCGAATCGGCCGGATCAAGTTCGATCATCGCCTTAAGCATGTTGGCCGCCATCCGACGCGCGTTTTCAACAGATGTCCAGACGTGGGGGTCAACCGCATCTTCATGATCATGACCGCCATGGATGTCATCATGTTCATCGGAATGGTTGCAATGAGTGTGGGTCCCATGAAGATGATCGAGCCCACGGCCTGTGTCGAAAAGAGTCACTCCGGCCTGGCCTCGGCCGATAAGCCCGCGTTCGAAATCAAGAGTTCCGACAATAAAATAGGCCCGGCTGTCATATAGATTCCGCAATGACGCAACCGAAGGATCAAAATTCTCCGGATCCTCACCGCGGTCAAGAAGAGTCGTGACCGTCCACTTCGGACCGGCAATCCGCTCGAGCAGATAGCGCTGCGGCTCAATGCTGACAACCAGCCTGTTGTCGGCATTTACAGACCGGCCACACCCAACGGCGCACAATCCTGCGACGACGACTGACATCAGATTCCTGATAACGTTTAGCATAATTAACAGCAAATTTACGAAAATCGGCGCTGTTTTCATCAAAAAAACGTAATTTTGTAAACTATGGTGAATCTCGCGACTCGACTTGTTATTTTTCTGCTGGCAATATCCGTTTCCGGGTCGGCTGCATATGCGCAACAGGAAACACCCGATGTATTGCCGGAAAGTCCCGCGCGACACGACTCCATCCCCTCCTACATGCAACCGGCCGAAACCGTAGCGAATCCCGATTCAATGGTTTCCGTCAATACTCCTCTGCCGCCCGGCTACGTTGCCTCAATCGAATCAACGCTTGCCCTGCCCTCGGTTCTTGCTCCTCAGCAACAGACATTCCGGCCGTCGGCAACTTTTTTTCCGGGAGTGGCTGCCTTCCGTCTATGGAACGGAGGTGTCATCGCCGTCTCCGGTGCGACCGGCTCAATGCCGGGACTGATGGGAATCGAGCAGGGGCGCGTGTCATTCATTCAGTCTTTCGGGAATCTGACCGCCACAGTCTATGCCTCCGCTGCCCACTACGGATATTTCCGCGGTCTCCAGACCGCATATGGATTCGGCGGCAAACTGAACTACCGGTTCAACGACCGTTGGTCTCTGACACTGTTCGGATCATACACGACTGCACTCTCGCCTCTTACACCCGCAATGGCCGGTTACATGGCAGCTCCTAATTTCGGAGGATATGTGAGTTACGAGATTTCCGACCACTGGGGCATAAACGTAGGTGCGCAGGCAACCCGATCGCTCGTGACAAACCGCTGGGAAGCCCAGCCTATCGTAGAACCATACTACAAGATAAACAGAAACGCGGCTATAGGAGTGGATGTTGGAGGCATTCTCTACAATATGATCCGCAGCAACGCCGAAAGCCGCGGCAACTACAGGCCGAACCCCACAATCGGGCCTCCAGTAGGCGGGCCACCTCCGGTGGCGCCCCGTCCAGACAAATATTGAAACATACAACCCGACTGAAATGACCCATTCATCACCCGATATAAAAATTTTCAATCTTCCGGACGGACTACGCCTGGTCCATCGCCATGAAGCGACCGAAACCGAATATTTCGGCGCGGCCATAAATGCCGGCAGCCGCGACGACCCACCCGGCCACGAAGGGCTTGCCCATTTTGTTGAACACGTCCTGTTCAAAGGAACTGAACGACGCAAATCATGGCACATAATCAACCGTATGGAATCGTGTGGAGGCGAACTCAACGCCTACACGACAAAGGAAACGACTGTCGTCTACACCATATACCCATCCGGCAACTTCATGCGTGCCGCCGATCTACTGGGCGACCTTCTCTGCCACTCCGTGTTTCCGGAAAAGGAACTCAACCGCGAACGTGAGGTTGTCGGAGATGAAATCAGCCAATATCGCGACATTCCCTCCGAAGCCGTTTTTGATGACTTCGAAGACATTATCTTCAAGGGATCAGGTCTCGGCCACAATATTCTCGGAAACCGCGAAACGCTCACCAGTTTCGACACATCCACCTGCCGTAGATATGTCAAAGAAAACTTCACCCGTCGACGAATGGTGCTTTTCTATGCAGGTCCGCTTCGGCCTGAAAAAGTTTGCCGCGCCGCCGAGCGATTCTTCTTCGATCTGCCCGAGGGCACTACCTCCCTTGCCCGCACGCCTCCCCCTCCGGTCAGTCCGTTCGACTCAACCGTCAATCTGTCAAACCATCAGGCAAACACACTGACCGGAGCAAGAATCCCATCAATGTATTCCGACATGCGATGGAGCTTCTTCATGCTCTCGAACATCATCGGTGGCCCCGGCATGAACTCGCTTCTCAACGTTGAACTGCGCGAACGCCGCGGACTTGTCTATGCCGTCGACTCGACAACAGCCATGCTGACCGACTCGGGGCTCATGACTATCTACTTCGGGTGTGATCATTCAGACACATCCCGATGCCGCCGGTTGATAACACGTGTTCTCCACCGACTGGCCGACAACACGATGACCGACCGATTCATGAATGCCGCCCGTCGGCAATATCTCGGTCAACTGACCCTATCTTCCGACGTGCGCGACAATGCGGTAATGTCAATGGCCCGCGCCGTGCTTTATTACGGCTCAGTGCTCAAACACGATGAAGTCGCAGCACGAATCCGTGACATATCCGCCCAATCGCTCCGCGACGCCGCCGGGTCGTTTCTCGACAGCGGACTCTCCGCCCTGACACTGACATGACAATCCTGACAATCATCCCAACTCTGACTATAAAATGAAAATTGACAATATCGACTTAGGAAACCGCCCGGTCATGCTTGCTCCGATGGAAGACGTGACCGATCTGTCGTTCCGTCTTATCTGCAAAGAACAAGGGGCCGATATGGTTTACACCGAATTCGTTTCGGCCGACGCCCTCATCCGCAACATTGCCGCAACCACCCGCAAACTCAACATAAGTCCCGGCGAACGCCCCACAGCCATACAGATCTACGGACGCGAACCCGACACTATGGCCGAAGCCGCACGTATCGTAGCAGAAGCCGGACCCGACATCATCGACATAAACTTCGGATGTCCGGTCAAAAAAGTTGCCGGAAAAGGAGCCGGTGCCGGACTCCTCCGCGACATCCCGAAAATGCTCGAGATAACCCGAGCCGTTGTCAATGCCGTAGATCTTCCCGTTACAGCGAAAACACGTCTGGGATGGGATCATGAAAACAAAATTATCGTAGAGCTCGCCGAACAGCTCCAGGACTGCGGAATCAAAGCCCTGACTGTGCATGGCCGCACCCGGTCACAAATGTACACCGGTTCGGCCGACTGGGAAATGATCGCACGCGTAAAAAACAACCCCCGCCTGACGATTCCGCTCATAGGCAACGGCGACATTTCGACTCCCGCTCAGGTAGCAGAAGCTTTTGACCGCTACGGGGTCGACGGCGTAATGGTCGGGCGAGCTTCAATCGGCGCCCCATGGATATTCCGCCAGATGAAAGCAATGGCCCGGACCGGACAGCTGACATCCGAACTGTCTGTCGCAGATAAATTCGGATTGCTCAGACGGCAGATACGTGAAAGCATCGAACGCATCGACGACTACAGAGGAATCCTCCACATACGCCGCCACCTCGCCGCATCTCCCCTCTTCAAAGGCATTCCCCACTTCCGCGAAACCAGAATCGAGATGCTGAGGGCCGACACTCCCGAAAAACTCGATGCGGTCCTGACCCACATTGAAAACGATATAATTCCCAACACAAAAAGTCTCTTATGAAACAATCCGTATTCATCATCATATTTCTAAGCATCGCGTCAATATGCTGTGCCCAGAAAACAAGTCACTACAAACTTCATTTTTCAGAATTCAACGAGCTCAAAGTCTCTGACGGGATCAACGTTGACTATTACTGCGACCCCCAACGCGCCGGAACGGTCGAATTCGATGCCGACGAATCAGTCGCCTCGGCCATTATATTCACACCCGGCAAAGGAAAACTGAAAGTCAGCCTTGCAAGCCGTGACTCGGCCTACCGCAACCTTCCGACGGTAAAAGTCTATTCTTCGTTCTTGTCTTCGGTCAGAAACGAAGGAGACTCGACCGTAAGAGTGCTGTCGCCCGCACCCGGCCCGGAGCTTAAGGCTCGCCTTATCGGAAACGGACGTCTCGTTGTCAGGGACTGCAAAGCCGTCCGCACAAATCTTGAAATCATTTCCGGCAAAGGAACAATAATGGCGACCGGAACTACCACAACAGCGAAAATGATCATTGCCGGAGCCGGCGACATCCAGGCCGACGATCTTATGGCGGAAGACGTTTCAGCCGACATCGCCGGAACCGGGACAATCGCCTGCTATGCGACCAAGAAACTCTCGGTCGGAGGACTCGGCAGCGGTAAAATCAACTATCGCGGCAAGCCTGAAATAAAAACTAAATTCCTCTCGAAAGTCAAAGTCTACGCAATCGACTCCAACGCCGACTGATGACAGGACAAAACCCACAGATGAAACATCGCGTCGCACGCACTCTAAAATGGAATGCGCTCGACAAACTCGCCACACAGGTCCTCTACGGCGTTACGGGGATAATCCTCGCGCGTGTTCTCGACGAAGTCGCATTCGGACTTGTCGGCGCACTGCTCATTTTCCAATCGTTCGCCACACTTTTCATCGACAGCGGATTCTCATATGCCCTTCTGCAACGTAAACGGCCAACCGATGAAGACTACAGTGCAATCCTCTGGTTCAATCTGCTGATTGCCGTTGTTGTCTATGTCGTTTTATATTTAGCGGCACCGTTTATCGCATGTTTTTTTAAAAACGACCTGCGGCTGATCCCACTCTCAAGAGTGATGTTCCTGACATTCCTGTTCAATGCCGCCGCGATAGTCCAGACCAACCGGCGCATAAAGCAAATGAACGTCAGAATGATAGCCATCAGCAATACAGTCGGGCTGCTGATCGGCTCTGTCGCAGGCATATATCTCGCATTCATGGGCCTGGAGGCCTGGGCGCTCGTCTGGCAGTCCGTACTCAACTCGGCGGTGAAAACGGCTATTCTTTGGCTGACCGACAGCTGGCGTCCGACTCTGACAATGAAACTGTCGGTTCTCAGATCATTTTTCAAAGTCGGCAGTGGAGTGATCGGAACCTCATTTCTAAACATCCTCTTCCAGAACATCTACGCCTTCATTATCGGCAATCGCCTCGGACTCGTCCCGTTAGGCTATTACACACAGGCCGACAAATGGAGCAAGATGGGGGTAGCGTCACTTTCCGCGGTCTTCACTCAGTCTTTTCTCCCTGTTCTGTCGGAATATCAGGACAATCCAGAAAAATACGCCGCCGCCACATCTCGCATAAACCGATTCGCGTCCTATCTCGTTTTCCCATCCTTTGCCATGCTCATTGTCATGGCCAGACCTATTTTCCATATCCTGTTCGGCGAGAAATGGGATCCGTCGATCCTGCTGTTCCAATTGCTACTCGTCAGAGGCATTTTCGTGATCCTCGTAACCCTGTACCATAACTACGTCCTTTCACTCGGAAAATCAAAACTTATGGTCTACAGCGAGATTATACGCGACGGCACTGCCCTCATTGCCATTTTCATCACGATCCCATACCTCATGGTCAATCGGCCTGACGACATCACCTATGGAGTCGCCATCTTTCTGTGGGGACAGGTAATTGCCGCGGTCGTGGCCTGGGCGGTGATGCTCTTTATCGCCGCTAAAGTTTCATGGAGCAATCCGCTGCGCTATCTCTATGACTCGCTTCCATATGCGGCTCTGTCGCTATTGATCGCAACAGGTCTCAGCTACCTCGGATCACTTGTCGACAACCCATGGACAGCCGTTATCGCAATGACCTTGACCGGAACCGGCTCTTATATCCTTATAAACCGCATTTTAGGATCGAGAATCCAGAAAGAAGCTCTCGAATACATTGTCAGCCGTTTCCGTCGCTGATTCCTGACAAACCGCAACCGGAAATCAGCCTACTGTCAATAGCGCGGAACAATCATTGCCGCCACATCCGTGTCGCCGGCAAGATCGGCCATTGTCAGCCACACTATCAATAGAATTATCAAAACGACTGCTCCGACAGCAATCCACATACTGGAACGGTTGACCCGACGGCGGCTTCTGCGTGTTTTATCATCCATAATCATCTGATTTTTTTTTTAAACAGTTTCTTTCTAAACAGCTTTTGAGAATAGAACACTCCATGGACACGCATTGTTCCCACCGGCTACAGTCATTTAAAAACGGCCGCACAGAATTTGAATTTCCTGTGCGGCCGCATTTGTCATGTCAGTGCCTGATGATCAGATTTTCGACAGAATCTGCGTTGCATGTTCTTTTGTCTTGATCTGCTTCGGAGTGAAGATATCTGTGATGACACCATTTTCATCTACAAGAAACGTCGTGCGGAGTGTGCCCATATATTTGCGGCCGCACATCGACTTCTCACCCCATGCACCCATCTCCTCGGTCAGACGATGGTCAGTATCGGCAATAAGATGAAACGGCAACTGCTGCTTTTCTATAAACTTCCGGTGGGACTCGGCCGTATTGATGCTCACCCCAACAACTTCATATCCTTTTGAAGCAAGTTCGCCGATATTGTCGCGAAAGGAACATGCCTCGGCCGTACACCCCGGAGTATTGTCCTTGGGATAGAAATACAAAACCAACTTCTTTCCGGCAAAGTCTCCGGACTTCACTTCACGGCCAGTTTCATCAATTCCGAGCAATTCGGGAATCTTATCACCTATATTCATTTGTCTTGATTTTATGGATTTACTTTTCAAGTTTCTTCAAAAGATGTTTAACCGCACCCTCAAGCTGAGCATCGCGTCCGTCCACAACATCCTGAGGCGTGTTGTAGATTAAAACATCCGGATTAAGCTGAAGGTTTTCCAGGACATTGCCGTTCATGTCAACCGATGTCACCTGCGGGATTCCGAACACAAGCGACGGATCGATCTGCGATTCCCACCAGACTGCGGTCATTGTTCCTGGAACTGGTGCGCCGACAACATCTCCGATTCCGAGCGTCTGATAGACAAACGGTGTGCCGTGAGCGTCACTGTAGTTGCTCTCATTGACAAGCATCACAGACGGTTTTGTCCACTGCGAGAACGGTTCGGAACCGATGTAGCGTCCGCGGGGAGTGAAACGCACATATTCCTTGCCCGAAAGGAGCTGGGCTATGTCATTATGAAGCCAGCCGCCGCCATTCCAGCGCGTGTCGACGATAGCAGCTTCGGCATTACGGTAATGACCGAGCAGACGGTCATAGACTGTGCGGAAGCTCGGCGAATCCATTCCGCGGACATGGACGTAGGCAAGACGTCCGCCCGAAAGGCTGTCGACAAGACGCTCGTTATGTTCAACCCATCGGTCGTAGAGAAGCGATCCGTCTCCTGAAATCGGCTTGACTGTCACACTCCGTGTGTTGCCTTTGCCGTCATCGACTGTCAGACGGACTTTCTTTCCGCTTTTGCCTTCAAGCAGAGGGAAATAGTCTGTCCCCGCCTTGATCGGCTGACCGTCAATCTCAAGAATGATGTCGCCTGCTTTCACATCGACAGACTTCTTATCGAGAGGTCCGCGGCGCAGCACTTCGGCAATCTTCAGGCCGTCGCCTTTGAAGGCAGGATCATAGTAAGCCCCGAGAGTTGCCGTAGGCATGAAAGGAACATTTGCATAATTCGATGTGCTGGCCCCGGTGTGCGACGCGTTCAGTTCGCCGAGAACCTCACTCATCAATATTGCAAAATCACGGTTATTGTTGATATATGGAAGGAACTTGCGATAACGTTCGCCGATAGCCGCCCAGTCAAGACCGTGGATATTCGCATCATAGAATTTATTCTTGACCTGGTTGAGCATATGGTCATAGATATATTCTCTTTCAAGCGAAGGATGGCGGTTATAGGGAGCTTCAAATTCGATCGGAGTCGTTTTTCCGTCAGAGAGCTGGATCTTGCTCATCCCGCGCCCGGAAATCATGAAGAGATTCTCACCTTTCGAATCGGGAACAAATGCTCCTGAGACTCCGCGCGCAAGCACCTTCGTGTCGCCCTTCTTAAGATCCCGGCAATAGAGGTTATAGCCGGTTTCAGTCGCCCCTGCGACATAATAGAATTTATCGCCTTTTTTGGACAGATAATAATTGCCGATAAATCCGGACTGCGGGGTCAGACGGGCAACTCTGTAACGACGGTTGTCAAGATCAAGCTTCCTTGCTTTGGCCGATTCCTTATCGTCGTCAGCTTTCGCTTTTTTCTTGGAATCTTTTTTATCCTTCTTGCCTTTTTTCTTCCCTTTGGAATCATCGGCTGATTTTTCTTTCTCTTTCTCCTTCTTTTCTTTCTCAGCCTGTTCTTTAAGCGCTGCTTCCTCTTCTGTCATGCGGAATTCATCCCACGCATCAGGATCGAGAGCCATGAAAAGAATATCCGACTGGTTGCCCCAGCTGCCGTGGCTCTTCATTCCGTAGCGCCCGGTCGAATAAGTGATCGCACGTCCGTCAAGCGCCCATTGCGGATTGGAATCCGCATAACCGCTTTCGGTCAGATCGACAACCTGCGATCCGTCGGCCGCAACGAGGGCTATGTCAGAATTGTTCCAGCCGCCATCGCCTATGTAGTCAACAAGAAGCCATTTGCTGTCGGGACTCCATTCAAAACTGATATCTCCGTCGGTATAGGAGTAGTTGTATTTTCCGTCAAGAGCCGTGGTGACCTTCTTGGTCGCGACATCGATTACGCGGAGAATCGTGCGGTCCTCAAGAAAAGCGACCTTCTTGCCGTCAGGGCTGAACGCCGGCTGCTGGGCCGATGTCTCGCACTTGTAAAGCGGTTCTTCCACAAATTCCGTAGCATAAGCCAGCTGCTTCTCTTCCGGATTTTTTATCTTGGATATGAAAAGCTGCCAGATGCCGTTGCGTTCAGAGTCATAGACAACAGAACGTCCGTCGGGAGCGATGTCGACAACCCGTTCCTGATCGGGAGTATTGGTGATCCGGACTGTTGTAGGATACTTGACGGAAGTCGCGTAGACATCGCCTCGGATAACAAATGCAACCTCGTCGCCCTTCTTGTTTGGTGCGATAGTGGTCGCTCCGGAACTGCGGAACTGCTTGATCACATCCGCGTCATAATCGTCCGTAACAATCGAGACATTGATTTTCTCAGGCTGACCGTCAGGCATCATCGTGTACAGCTCGCCACCATAACTGAAAGCAAGCCGTCCGTTGTCTGCTGCCGATAATGACCTGACAGGAAATTCCGTGAATGCAGTGAGTGCCTTTGCCGGTTTACCGGGCTCAGCCTCCTGAATAAAGACGTTGAGATTGTCATTGCCGGCTTCTGACAGATAATAGAACCGGTTGTTGTCGCCCCAGACCGGATTCAGGTCATGACCGTTGAACGTTGTCAGCTGGGTGAACCGTCCGTCCGGACTGACAAGCCAGATGTCGCCCGTAGCCGACGAACGCTCATGCTTACGCCACATATTCTCGTAACCCTTCTTGTCCTGATAAAGCACCTGCCCTGCCTTGTTGGCGCTTGCGGCTGCCATCGGCACAGAAAAGAACATCTCCGGACGCGCCGAAGGCGTCTCTATGTCGAGAACATAGGTCTGCGCGCCAAACGGAGCCTGAGCCGAATTGCGAGCCGGCATGATCGCTGTTGAAAACAACAGACGCCCGTCGGGAAGAAATGTCAGTGGCAACTCTGAACCGGAATATGTTGTCAGACGGCGCGCTGTTCCTCCCGTGGCCGGCATAATGAATAGATCATCGCTGCCAAGACGGTTGCTCGTGAACACAAGCCGCGATCCGTCGGGAGTCCAGACAGGATTGGAATCATAATGAGGCGACGTTGTCAGCTGGACCGCTGATCCTCCGCTGACTGGAACGGTGAAAATATCGCCCTTGAAAGTAAATGCCACTGTCGACCCGTCGGGCGAAATAGCAGCGTTACGTAACCACATTGGAGCTTCGGCTGCCTGAGCCGCCGCCATTGCGGACAAAGCCGCCGCAAGCACTATGCTCTTTGATTTTTTCATTGGTGAGATTCTATAATTGTTTTTGATTGTTTGAATTCATAATTATCCCTATTGTATTCAGACGCAACAACCGACCGGTTTGTTACATGACGGCATCAGATAAACGAATCCTTGAAACCGAGGAAATAAAGCAATCCGTCAAGACCGATCGTTGAAAGCGACTGATCCGAAGCCGCCTTCACTTTCGGTTTGGCATGGAAAGCGATTCCCAGACCGGCAGTCGACAGCATCGGCAGGTCGTTGGCACCGTCGCCGACAGCTATTGTCTGCTTGATATTGATATTCTCCACCTGCGCGATCAGACGCAGCAGCTCCGCTTTTCGCCGCCCGTCGACAACATCGCCCAGATAACGCCCGGTCAGCTTGCCGTCAGCAATCTCCAGATCATTGGCATAGACATAATCGAAACCGAACCGCTGCTTAAGATAATTGCCGAAATAAGTAAATCCGCCCGAAAGTATGGCCGTCTTGTAACCTGCACGCTTGAGCACAGTCATCATACGGTCAACGCCTTCAGTTATAGGCAGATTCTCCGCTATCTCCTTCATCACGCTCTCGTCAAGCCCTTTCAGCAGTGCGACACGCTCGGTAAAGCTCTCTGTAAAATCGATCTCGCCACGCATCGCCCGCTCGGTTATGGCCTTGACCTTGTCACCGACTCCGGCTCTTTCGGCCAGCTCGTCGATAACCTCCGTACGGATCAGCGTGGAATCCATATCGAAACAAACAAGACGGCGACAACGGCGATACATCGTATCCTCCTGAAGAGAAATATCAACTTCTCCCTCCGAAGCTATCTGCATGAACCGGCGCTGCATCTCATCAGTGTCGCGTGGAGTTCCGCGCACAGAAAATTCGACACACGATTTGCGCAGCTGTGGCTCATGACCGTCAAGCGGCATGCGCCCCGTCAGACGCTGGATACCGTCGATATTCAGTTTCTGCTCCGCCACAACTCCGCTGACCATAGCGATATGCCGTGCCGAAAGATTGCGTCCCAGAATCGTTATGATCCAGCGGTTCTTGCCCTGCATACCGACCCAACGGCTATAGTCTTCCGGCGAAACCGGCGTAAAACGGACCTTCACGTCAAGTTCATAGCCCTTGAACAGAAGATCTTTCATTATGTCACCCGAAACCTCACTGTCGGTCTTTATCAACAGACCGAGCGTCAGATTATGATGTATGTCAGCCTGACCGATATCCAGAATCTGCGCATTGTATTTTGCAAGTATATCCGACAATGCCGCGGTCACCCCCGGACGGTCATGGCCAGAAATATTGATCATGATCAACTCCACTTCGGGAGTCCCTGTGATTTTTTGCTGAGTCATTCAACAACAATTAAAACTGGTTTGAAGATGATAGTCAACGATCAGCGGCAACGGCCGGCTCACAACCTTGCCTACTTTCAGATGGTGAATCGAAGCCGCCGCCATCAGCTGCGGCTTGAACACCTCTGCGATCGAACCGACGAAATGGATCACCCGGACCGCGCCATAGGCGCGCGTCACATTGTTTGAAAAAAATCGCGAAAACTCCTCCGTCACAAGCGACTCTATTTCCGGTCGGGCAATCGTCTCCGCAATAAACCTAGTAAAAGACGCGAGAAAACGGTTGGCAGCCGGCTCACGGTAGACACGTCGGATGATCTCATCCTTGTCCAAACCCGTAGACTCATAAAACACACGTTGCAGATCCTCCGGCAGATACCCCTTGAGTATGCCATTGACCAGACTGATCCCCAGTCGCGCACCTGAGCCTTCATCGCCTAAAACATACCCCAGCGGAGGTGTGTTGGCAACAATATCCCGGCCATTATAACGGCATGAATTCGATCCGGTTCCGAGAATCCCTACAACACCTTCGGAATTGCCGCAGAGACCTCGCGCGGCTCCAAGCATATCGGAGCCGACCTCGACATTGCCGCATCCAGTCAGATCAGCCAGAATCTCCCTGACCTTAACCGCACGTGAAGGCGTACAACCAGCCCCATAAAAGAAAACACCGTCGAAATCACTCTCTCCGGATTCCGCAAGTGCTGCCCTGACCGCATCCGTAAACTCCGCATCCGACATAAGCGACGGATTCAGGCCACCACTCGAAAATTCCTCGGTCGGTTTACCTTGTACGGCGATGGCCCACTGCGTTTTCGTGCTCCCGCTGTCTGCTATAAGCAACATATCTTTCCTATTGACTATTCTGTTTGCAAACTTAAAGAAAAAAACTCGTATTCCGAACATAATGAAACAAAAAATTGGAACTTATCCGGAATGTAGCTAACTTTGCTTCTGCTCGCTCCTCCTACTCTGATTATAATAGTCAAACCCCTGCCACATGGAAAAAAAAGAACTTAAAGAATATCTGCTCGCCTGCCGCGAAAGATATATCGACGATCTGACAAACAACATCCTTCCCTTCTGGCTCAAACATGGCCGCGACAACGAAAACGGTGGCGTCTTCACATGCCTCGACCGCAAGGGAAATCTGATGGACACAACCAAATCAGTCTGGTTTCAAGGACGATGCGCATTCATTTTCGCTTTCGCATATAACAACATCGAACCACGTCAGGAATATCTCGACTTCGCCAAAAGCTGCATCGACTTCAGCGACCGGTATTGCTACGACAAAGAAGGCCGCATGTTTTTCGAAGTGACAGCCGACGGCCGACCGCTCAGAATGAGACGCTATGTCTTCTCCGAAAGCTTCGCATGTATCGCACTCGCCGAATATGCCATTGCCACAGGCGACAAAAACTACGCCGCACGTGCCCTCGACCTATTTGAGCGGATGATCTATTTCCTCTACACACCCGGAATCCTTCAGCCAAAATATGAAAACACACTTCAGGCCCGAGGACACTCCATCACAATGATACTCATCAACACCGGCTCACGTGTGCGCGCTGCCTGCGGCGACTCCCCCGAACTGAAAGCCCGCATCGACCGCTCGCTCGATGAAATCGAACGCTACTTCATGCACCCCGAATTCAAAGCCGTATTAGAAATGGTCGGTCCGGAAGGCGAACTGATCGACACTCTCAACGGCCGCGTCATCAACCCCGGCCACTGCATCGAGACTTCCTGGTTCATTCTCGAGGAGGCCCGCCACCGCGGATGGGACAAAAAACTGACCGATATGGCCCTGACCATTTTCGACTGGAGCTGGGACTGGGGATGGGACGAAGAATTCGGCGGAATAATCAACTTCCGCGACTGCCGCAATTTCCCACCGCAGGACTACTCTCAGGACATGAAATTCTGGTGGCCGCAGACCGAGGCCGTCATTGCAACACTCTACTGCTACCTCGCATCCGGCGACAAAAAATACATCGAGCTCCACCGCAAAGCCAACGACTGGATGTACACCCACCTGCCCGACCCCGAATTCGGCGAATGGTATGGCTATCTCCACCGCGACGGAACAGTCGCCCAACCGGCCAAAGGCAACATTTTCAAAGGGCCGTTCCACATTCCGAGAATGCTCGTCAAATCTGTAATGCTAATTGACGACATTCTCGAAAAGCTCTGACAACGCATCCACTAAAAACCATACAGGGCCTCCCAGCACTCGTTGCCGGGAGGCCTTGTCATACAATAACATCACCCCGGTCTACGTTTAACTGAAAAGAAAACATTCAACAAAAATCAATCATGAAACGAATCGCAATTTCATTCGTTGCCGCTGCGCTCACCATCGCAGTAAACGCACAGGAGTTCAACGGGTGGGGACTGAGAGCCGCCCTCGACGTAAACCTGCCGGGAAAATGGAAAACACCAAACGGCGAATCAATCAAAATGTTCGACAAAGGAGCCGGAGGTTCAATAGGCGTCGTCTACAACCAACCAATCTCCGGAGACTTCTACTTCGAACCCGGACTTGCTCTCTTCTACGACACATACTCTTACAGCAATCTCAACATAGCTTCTGACAGCGAAATAGTCGCAATCGACCCCAAAGTCAAAAAATTCGGGCTACGTATGCCGCTGAATTTCGGCTATCGCATATACCTCCCTTCGGGCTTCAATTTCGCCCTATTCACAGGTCCGGAACTTAATCTCGGTGTAAAAGGATCCATAGGGATCGACAAAGAGATTGCAGAAGAAGCAGACATTCCCGATGACCTATACAAGTACGGCTACCGACGCTTCGACTGCTCCTGGAAAATCGGACTCGGATTTCCTATCGGCCGCTGGATTGTAAACTTAGAAGGCTCGTTCGGACTCCTCGACCTCCACAAAAACGACATAAGCTTTCACGAAAACAGGCTCTCACTCTCACTCGGCTACGATTTCTGACCACACCCACCAATAAAAAACATAAGCGCCCTCACCTGAAGTGACCCCAAAAAGTTGGACGGGTTATTAACTATCCGATTTGAGAAAGAGTTCGGTATTGTACCGGACTCTTT
>JAIDXA010000241.1 GCA_029058705.1 Paramuribaculum sp.
AAAGTCGCCGGTAAAGGAGTTTGAGTTGTCGGGAGCGACATCCATGCCTGCGGCGATGGTCAGATAACCGTCGACCGACCCGTAGACAAGGTTGAATTCACGGGAGTTGAAGCGGTAAAGTCCGTTTTCTGTCCTGCCTCCATCGCCGAGGGAGGAATGCAGGTTTTCAGTGATTTCGTTGATTGTTGACTGCGGCAAATGAACCATGAGCAGAGCTTGCCATTGGTCGGGCGAGGCCGGATTGAGGAGGCTCTGTTTTGATTTCGGGCCGAATCCGAACGCGACTGTGCCGTTGATCTGCCGGATGCTTTCCTTGACGTCGGCCGGAATCTGATTCAGCACATGCTTGTTTTTGCCTGCGGCATCGGTAAGCGAGGCAAACAGTTTGCTGCCGGATTTGATTCCGGCCGCTGAGGCGAAGATGAAGTTTGAAGGCATGTAGCGGAGGAAATCGGTGCTGACGGGTTCGAGAAATCCGTCCTGTTCAATTATTGTTCCGTCAGTTTTCATGGACGTGCCGCTCAGCAGGATGGAGTTGTTCTCAATGGAGATGTGGCCCGCTGACCAATATTGGTCGAAGCCGGAGCCTAAGGCCGACTGGTCAATGACGAAGTTGCCCATGTTGCCGGATGTCAGCACGTCAGCCAGTCCCTGATAGCGGAGAATGTTGTTTTTCTTTCGTGCAAGCTTGAAATCCTCTATACGGTCCACCGGCTTTTTCGAATCACAGATCCAGACCTGATTGTCGTCGGGGCTTATTATCACGCGGTTGTCGTAGACTTCATAGCCGTTGTCGGAGTCGCGCTCCATTTCGAGCGAACGCAGAAGAGAGCGCAGTGCATCGATGTCGGTTACGGTAGCGGTTGCAAATGTCTCGCCACGGTTTATATAGCCGAAGAAAACTACATTTTCAAGGTCGACGGCTTCGGCAAGCAGTCCGGCGTTTTTCAGCAGGTCTGACGGGATTTCGCTTCGGAATGCTGCATACTCGTCTGGAAGAGCAAGCCGTCCGTTTTCAATTGTAATGCCTGATTCAGTCGCCAATTCGATGAAGTTGAAAGTCGCGACAGCCTCGGCATCGAAGGGGACGGATTCGAGCAGGGTGTCTTTTGACGAGCATGAACCCAGCAATAGCGCGAGCAGGCAGAATATGCCTGTAAAATGGTTTTTGTAAGGTTTCATAGGTTATATGCAATGGATTTTTATAATCTAATAAGTGTCGAAATAGTCTTCGTTGGATAAGTCGAAGTTTCTCAAGGCTGTACTTATGGATTCGAAATAAGTCGGCAGGGCAACCAAAGGAGAGCCGGAAGTACATGTTATGGTCAGATTTATTTCCTTTGATGTCATTTTCAGGCTTGCTGAAATCGAATTGTTCGATGGCGCATCGGGAATAATTGAACGCAGCGGAGGAAGCATCAGTGTGAGTGAGCCGGTTGTTTTCGGGTCAATTTCAATATCGGAGTCCCATTTGTCATTTATTTCGCGGTTCTGGGCAAAAAGGAATTCGTTGCCGCGCGAAACGTAGCGGTAGGACGTTCCGTTCAGGTTGAATGCGTAGATCCCGTTTGCCCCAGGGCGGGGATCGAGGCCTTTTTCACGCAGATTGCCGTTGATTTCGTTGACGACTTCAGCCGCTTTTCCGGGTTGAAATGTGGCGCAGACATATATTGTCTGGGCTTCAAGCCGGTCAGCGGTCATGTTTGAGAAATCAAATGGTCCGATACCGACGGCAAGCGGGCCGTCGAGTCGTGACATATAAGGAAGAAGAGATTGCAGAAGTCCCAGACTCCGGGTGTCGAGTGCGCCATCGGCAATGTCGGCGCGGGCTTTCCAGTTGATTCCGGACGGAATCCCGAATACGCCTCGCAGTGAGTAGCCGCCGGGCAACTCTGACAGGCCGGGAATTGAATCGGATTCGAGCGGCTTGAGAAATGACATTTCGATCGGTTCACCGGATTTGTCAGAGCCTGATTCCGTTATAATGGCTCTGAAGGATATGGAGTTGTTCGAAGGGTCGGTCTGGGCTTTTATGCAGATGAGCTCGTTGTCGTTGTCGGGCAGCGATGCGAAAAAGGTCAGTTCGGATTCGGCCGGCAAAAGCGGTTTCGGTACTTTTGTCAGATAGTTGTCGCTGTCAGCCGATTTCAGGCTCAGACGCAGATTCCGCATATCTGAACGTGTTGCGACCAGAAAAACCGTTTTTCCCTCGATGAACAGACATGGCGAAAATTCGCGTGCGCCTTCAGGTGCATAGGCTGTTTCGCCGTTTACTTTGATTTTTGACCAGCTGTCGGCCTTAAGAGCATCGGCAAAAGCTGACGGGTCGCTGACTCCGGCAGCGGCAACCGGACCGCGTGTCTCGGCAGGTTTGAAGATTATGAGCCTGTCATTGTCGATGTATGGGGTAAGGATG
>JAIDXA010000242.1 GCA_029058705.1 Paramuribaculum sp.
ACCTGAAACAGCAATGCCGTTGACTCCGGTTGCGATCAGATCGTCGACATCCTCAAGCGTAATTCCGCCGATTGCCACGATAGGAATTTCCATCCCGGCATTACGGACTTCAGTTATGATTTCTTTATATCCCTCCAAACCGAGTACTGGAGAAAGGTTTTCTTTCGTTGTTGTGTGGCGGAATGGCCCGAGACCGATATAATCAATATCTTTCCCCTTATATTTGAGAATGTCTTCTGCCGTGTTGGCTGTGACTCCAATGATGGCGTGAGGGCCGAGAAACTCGCGTGCCTCAAGTGGATCCATGTCGTTTTTCCCGAGATGGACTCCTGAGACTTTCAGCTCTTCGACTACCTTTACTCTGTCGTTGATGACCAGAAAAGCATCGTTGTCACGGCAGATGTCAATGAGCCCAAGTGCAGTCTGCTTCACTTCTTCATCAGTGGCGTTTTTCATCCGGAGCTGAATCCAGCGGCAACCGCCTTCTATGGCCAGTCTGACTTCTTCGGCTATCGAATATCTTTCGGAATGGTTGGTTATGAACTGTAGCATTTACGGAATAATATCTTAATTTGAAATCTGGTCAAATTCATCGAGGCGGTAGCTGAGAACTTCAAGATCAGGCGCCGACATGAGATAGCCGAGTACGGCAAAACCATCAAATCCTGCTGAAATCAAAGATTTCGCATTTTCGGGCGTGACACCGCCTAAACCGATGACTTTGATATTAACGGAAGAGTGTAATATTTTGTTCTGTGCTGCCATCTCTTCAAGACTGAATTGAGAACGATAGCCCGATTTAGACAGGCTGTCGAAGACAGGCGATAGAGTGACATAGTCAGTATGAGAATCTGTGATGGACTGAATTTCCTGATAGCTGTGGCACGACCGGCTAAGATTGCCGTTGTAAGTCGAGGGAGCGGCCGGACATCGCCGGTTGAGATGTATGCCGCCGATATTATATGAGGCAAGCATCTCGAAATGTCCATGAATCCGTATCTTTCTGTGTAGTGTCTGCGGAATGCTGTCTATCAGATGTTTCATGTCCGAAAGGCTGGCTCCGGGATGGCGGAGGTGGACATAGTCCCAACCCCGGTTCAGAATCATTGCTATGAAGCCGGGCTCGGAGGGATGGATTTCTTCGGGAGTAACAGCAATCCTAATCATGATCAAATCAGCCGCCGTAGAATACTTTGATGATTAGCACTTTATCGCCGTCGTTCAGGGAGTGGGAGCCGTAGTCGGTTTTCCTGACAACATTCTCATTGACTGCAATGGCAACACCAGTAGTGTTTATGCCTGCCTGATCCAGCGCTTCGGATAATGATGCGTTTTCGGCGATGGACATGATCTCTCCATTAATTTCTATATTCATGTCTTTGATCTATGCTTTGTTATTATGAATTTCATATGGCGCGGTGCAAACAGTTGATTTACCGGTCCATGACCGCTGCCGATTTTTACTCGTGCCCCGGCATTCAGCGCGCGCGTAATGAATATTTTCCCACGTGTGACCGCTTCCTCAAGTTCGAAACCGAGGGCAAGATATGACGCTATGGCCGACGATAATGTGCAACCGGTTCCGTGTGTGTTGGATGTCATAACGGCATCTGCCCTCAATGTTATGATTTCGGGTTCTCCATCCAGAGAAAGATAATCGATCTTTACGTCAGTCCGGTCACTGTCTCCACCTTTGATGAGTATATTACGACAGCCCATTTCCTTTAGTCTGGAAATCTGTCTGACGGGATCTGTGAAGCCGGTCAACGCCTCTGCTTCAGCCCGGTTCGGGGTGATGATTGAAGCAAGCGGGAATATTTTTTCAACTGCCGATTCCATTGCTTCAGTTGATATCAGTTTGGTCCCGGATGTCGAAATCATTACAGGGTCTACAACAAGGTTGTCAACTTTAAAATGGTTCAAAGTGTCAGCAACTGTTTCGACAATCTCCTTGCTGAACAGCATTCCGGTTTTAACGGCTTTTGGAGGAATATCTGTCCAGATCATGCGGATTTGCTCTTTTACCATTTCTGGGGATACTCCTTCAATGAGGCTGACACCCGTTGTGTTCTGGGCGGTCAACGCAGTTATGGCAGTCATTCCATAACAGCCGATAGCGGATATGGTTTTCAGATCAGCCTGAATTCCGGCTCCTCCTGACGAATCAGATCCAGCGATAGAAAGAACCGGTATATATTGTTTCATTTAGCTCTGAATTGGTTTTGTTATAGTCTGCAGGTGTGCCACACAAAACTGATCGCTCAATCCCCAAGGTTCTATCCAACAATCCCTTCGGCGTAATTATCCGCATCAGGTTCGAAGGGTATAGATCTCAGCTTTCGGCTTTCAGGCCATGAAGCACCCCTTTGTCGTGTCTGCAAAATTATCTCTTTTTTGGAGAATATCCAAATGAACGGTTGTCTTTATGGGTCTGATTTTATTCCATTTGCTTCTCCATTACGGGAGTCGGTTGCGGAGGATGAGAGATTGCTGTCCGAACGTCCGTTTTTTTTCATGCCATGTTGCCGGCGGCGTTTTCGTCCATATGCCTTATTCTGCTCGGTTTTCGGTGCGGAATCCGACCGCCGGTCAGAACCGGCATGTGTAGTAGCCGCGCCTTCACTCTGTGCCGGTTGGGTTGACGCTGTGTGGGAATCGCATACTCTCGAATGGGATTTCTTGCGGTTTGAATGACGCCGTTGAGTCCCGTTGTGCCTTCTCGAAGCCTGGGCAGGACCTTTCTCTTTGGGCTCGGATGCCGGTAAGCCTGAATTCGAGCCAGCAGATAGTCGCTCGATTTTCTTTCCGAGGAATTTTTCGATTGCAAACCATCTGCGCTTGTCGCGTTCGCAGACAAATGTTATAGCTTCCCCTTCAGCATCGGCACGTGCCGTTCGGCCGATTCTGTGAACGTAATCTTCAGCATCGTGTGGAACATCGTAGTTTACGACCATCGTTATGTCGTCGATGTCAATGCCACGTGCTACAATGTCTGTTGCGACGAGAATATCAATTCTTCCGGCTTTGAATTCATGCATTACTTCATCGCGTCGCTGCTGATCGAGATCGGAATGCATTTCACCTATTTTCAGCTTGTCATGCCGCAGCTCTCTCGACAGTTCCTTGACTTTTAGTTTCGAGGAAGCGAAAACAATCACACGTTTTGATTGTCGGGTCTCAAAGATCTGCTTCAGCAGGCGGGGCTTTTCCGGGTCATGGCAAAAGGCTACCTGCTGATGGATTTTTTCAGCCGGCTTCGAGACAGCGAGTTTTATTTCATGGGGGTTTCTGAGAATCGTTTTTGCAAGTTGCTGGATTTTAGGGGGCATGGTTGCGGAAAACATCAGCGTCTGACGTTCATGGGGCAACTTTTTGACAATCTGCATAATATCTTCATAGAATCCCATGTCGAGCATTCTGTCTGCTTCATCAAGGATGAAAAAGGAGACTTTTGAGAGGTCAACATAGCCCATCTGCAGGTGGGCAAGAAGGCGACCGGGAGTCGCTATGACAACATCTGCGCCAAGTTTCAGCCCCTTTTGCTGTTGTGCAAAGGTGACGCCGTCAGTACCTCCGTAAATCGGCAGTGAACTGACAGACACAAAATATCCGAACCCTTCGAGCTGGTTGTCGATCTGCATGGCGAGTTCCCGGGTCGGAGCCATGATGATGCAATTAATTGCATCAGAGGGAAACTCACCGTCGGCAAGCCGATTAAGTACAGGGAGAATATATGCAGCAGTTTTGCCGGTGCCTGTCTGAGCTACCGCAATCAGGTCCCTGCCATCCAATGCTGCGGGAATTGCTTGTTCCTGAATAGGAGTACACTCTTCAAAATGCATTGCGTCGAGTGCGTCAAGCACGTCATAGTTAAAGTCAAGTTCATCAAACCTCATCGGTCTTTTAGCTTATTGTTTGTTGAAGGATCTCAATCCTATATATCCTATTTGAAATATTTTACAAAATTACGCTAATAATCTGACTTTGGCAAATTCTGGACTTTTATTGTCCTGGCAAGGATTCAAAGTTTATACTATTAATGACATCTTCCCGATGGGATGCGTCAACGATTCATCCCATCGGGAAGATGTCATATATGTCTGGATTTGCAGATGTCGCCTACTCGATTCTGCGCAGAGTGTCGATAAGTTTCTGGCCGAGACCTATGTTGTAGCCGGAAGATGCGAATACGACACGGTTGAACGTGTCGGCTATAATGATCGCCGGTTGTTCTCCATTGCATTTTGCCGCTTCAAGAGAGCTGGCAACAGTACCATTGATGTCTGAACCTAATGTTACGGTTGACGGCAGAGAATTGATTATGTGGCTGTCTATTTTCTCGAGTGACGCAGGGCTGTCGGTAAGTAAGATGATCGGAATTCCGGACGCTTCGAATTCATTTCTCATGGCGGCAATGTCGCGCATCGCATGATTGGAGGGTTCGTGTCCCGGTTTTATTACTCCAAGAATATAATAGCCACGGCCAGTTGTCGAAAGGATGGATTGTTCAGTTGTAGCATTGCGCTGCAGGTATTTTGATTCGGAGTCAAATGACCCGATGACCTGAACCTGAGTTGTGTCTGACCGTAGAACGAGAGGTTTCTCAATATTTTCTGCAGTCAGATCGATGAAATCTATGTGGGAGAGAACACCTCCGTCCGCAAGCCGCTGTCCTGTGACTACCATATATAAGCCCTTGTCAAGAGATTCTCCGTTTACAAAAGTTTCACTGAGTGGAATGAAATCGGGATAATTCAGAAGCCGGGGTTCGCCATTCTCAATCTTAGAAATTGTGAAATGGGTATAATAGAGTGGATTGTCAACGGTGGCACCGGCTTTATCGTAGGGGAGTGTCAGGGTGAGTTTGTCGGCAGGGGCGGTGTCGGCTTCCTTTTTGAAGATTGCATCAATCCAGTTCCCTGTTTTGTCGGCCCATTGTGGCTTCCCGGTAATGGGATCAATTCTGGCTGGAATACCCATCGCTCTTGACGCTGCGACAAAAAAGATATCGCGCGAGAGAGCGGATGTTTTTTTTGTTTCCCAAACTTTTGCCGGATCCATAGTCACTGATGCCGGATACCATTCGCGGCTGTCATCAATATTCTCAGCCGTCCAGCTGACAAAATCTTCCGGATTGCTGCGGTATCTTTCCTGT
>JAIDXA010000243.1 GCA_029058705.1 Paramuribaculum sp.
TCTCTGTACCCCGGACATGTTTTAGGTGCGATTGCGACAAGATCTAGCCCGACAGGAGGGAGCGAGATCCGATCCGTGCCGGTAGCGCATCCGAACAGAGTCTCCCTGATGAATTGCTGATTATCGGCCGAAAGTATGCTGTCTGAAAACACTTTCTTTATGAGCATCGCAACCGAAAGAGGCGAAGACCGGTTTTCATAACTGAGCGAATGCTTTTTCTGCATCTCGGCCTCACTATACCGGATCTGAAATCCGTTCCGCGGCACAAGTGTCGAGATAAATCTGTCAGTCTCCTCAACCGTAACAAACCGCTCAAACATCAGATTGCTTGCATTGTTGTCGCTTTTCACCAGAGTAAATCGCATCAAATCCCGGGCAGATATGTCAAAGGCTTCGTCGGTCAGCTCTTTCAACATCGGACTCCATGTGTCCGGATTAAGCGTTGAACGATCAACCCGAACCAGCGTATCAATGGAAACTCCATGCGTTTCTAATTTGTGACACAGAGCAAGCGCCTGATGAAGCTTGAACACACTCATGAGCGGAAATGAATCAGAATTATTGACTGTAAGAGTGTCGCCATTCCATAGAATAAGCGCGATCCCGACCTCGCCCGAAACCGAATCGGCAACCGCCGCAAGATCATCGCGCAACAAAGAAAGTTGCTCAGACAATGCTGATCCGGATCCGGCTGACGAATAATGTCGCGAACCACATGCCACAACCGCCAGCATGGCAATAACTCCGGCAGCTGCGCTCAAAAAAATACGATGCATAATAGATGTACATTAACTGATGGTCACACAAAATTAACGAAAAATCATGATTAAATCAAACGGCGAAAAAACACGTGTTCCGCGTCTCCACAAAAGGGGGACACAGAACACGCGCAATAATTGTCTGTCAGACGTAAGTCGATTGTCAGTTAGTCTGTATGACCAGATAGTTTGAGGCGGCCCAGAAACGGGACGGATTCGTAATCTCAAGAGTCTTCATGCCTTTGTCGTCCTCTACAATCCTGTAGCTGTCCTTAGGCTGGTTCGTAAGCACCTTCGCCTTCTTGCTGTAAAGCTGTATCGATGGAGATGTGCGTTTGTCAATAGCCGTGAAATAGCTCAACTGATAGTCTCCCTGCATTATTTTTGTCTTACGCAGAAATCCCGACTGGATTATATTGTGATCTTCAAGTTCCTTTTTCGACCCTATGGCATAATAGCACGTATTGAGTTCTGTTGTCAGATTCGAGGCTTCTTCCTGAGCCTTTTCTTTTCCGGCCTTTTCGGAAGCCACAGTGGTGTTCAGCGAGTCGACGGCGACATTCAGATTTTTGATCTGGACATTTGCGTCGGCCAATTGCTTGGTCAAAGACTGGATCGTCACTTCGTTCTGTTCGATCTGAGCCTTGAGATTTTCAATCGTCTGAAGCAAAGTGCCATTCTGTTTGTTGCTGCTTTTAAGCTTGGTCTCAAGCTCGGCAAGACGCTGGCGACGTTCTGCCAGTGTTTTTCTGACAGCCTGCATGTCGGCCACAAGCTGCTGGCGTTGAGTCGGTGTCTCATTGCTCAGTCCAGTCGGAGATGATACAATCATTTCAATGTTTTTCAGCTGAACCATATCGGCTGATATATCATTGACGAGGGATATCAGGGTATCCTGAGTCATCAGAGTAGCCTCCAGCTCCTCTCGGCTCATAGTGACCATGTCAGGATTCTGTTCTACGGGGGTTGGATTGACATTTTCCTGCGTTTTATCTTTACAGGAAACTGTCAGCAGTGATGCCACTGCAAGTGCGATAACAGGAAGTGATTTCATTTTAAAAACTATTCGTTAGATGATGAAAAATTCATGCCGTTTCTTCCGGCTTGGTTTTATATTTGTTTTGATGAACTCGTCGGGCGTTGTTGTCAGACACGCCTTTCAAGACTATAACAATCTCACCTCGCGGATTGTTTTCCGAAAAATAATTTATAATCTCCCGGAGTGTTCCCCTGACAGTAGACTCATGGAGCTTCGAAATCTCTCTCGAGACAGAACATTCGCGGTCGCTGCCACACGCCTGCTCGAGCTGTTCAAGCGTTTTGACAAGCCTTAACGGCGACTCATAAACAACAACCGTGCGCCCCTCCTTCGCAATTTCATTGATTCGCGTTGCCCTGCCTTTTTTGGGCGGCAGAAATCCTTCGAAACAGAACCGGTCAGTCGGCAGACCCGAATTAACCAAGGCCGGCACAAATGCCGTTGGGCCCGGCAACGTTTCAACAACGACTCCCTGACGGCGGCATTCGCGCGACAATAGAAAACCGGGATCGGAAATACCCGGAGTGCCCGCATCCGAGATCAGACAGACAGTCAGCCCACCCTTGATCCGCTCGACAATTGATGCAGCCGTAGAATGCTCATTGAACTTATGGTGGCTCGCCACAGGCGTTGAAATTCCAAAATGGCGAAGCAAAACTCCGCTCGTACGTGTGTCCTCGGCAAGAATGAGATCACACGATGCCAACGCCGCGGCGGCACGTGGCGTCATATCCTCAAGATTTCCGACAGGAGTCGGAACCATTATAAGTTTTCCAGCCATATGCGTCAGATGAATCGACGACCGACAATTCTCAAGAAATCCGAGACGGTGGGATTTTCCGGATCCCAGCAAAGATCATTGTAGAAATAATCCTCCAGTTCCTCTCTGCTATTCATCCCCGACGCCACCTGAATGGCATCCGCCATATCAACATCGCTGTTTGCAAACAACTCCCTGCGGAAACGGAACTTGTCGTTTAGTGTAAATTCAACGTTGATCTTATCATTTCTGACAGACACGTGATTGCAATTATTCCCCAGAAAGTGCGACTGCTCACCGCCAGGCACTTCCGGATTCTCATTTTCATGATTGTCAGACGCGGGAAAATGCTCTTCCTCAACCCTTTCACCCGACACAACAGACGGCAGGCTGACCATTCCGACCGGCTGGAGATCCGCGTCAGCCTCCTCCTCGGCCATTACCGATGCTGCGACAGCCAGATCATCAGTCGGCAGCGCCGATGCGCCGAAGTTCTCACGAACAGCGTTATATAACAACTCAGCCTTTTCAACTATCAAAGCATTCAGTCGATCCGATGCGCTTCTTTTCTCAACAAGGCTGAGCAATCCTTCGAGTTCAAGACATGTGGTCAGAATTTGGTTATGTTCCATAAACGTAATTTTTTCTATGACAAAGTTAGGAAAGTTTCTCCAATAATAGTTTTTCCAACGCTCTTTTCAGACTGGCCCGATCTGAAAAATTATTCAGAAGAAGCACTATGAGATGAGTCGGCTGCCCGTTGTCGTCGATCTTGAAACCGGCATAACACTGGACATTCCTCATGCTTCCGGTCTTTGCAACCACCTTACCCTCAAGAGCAGTTCCTTTCAGAAATCCTCTCATAGTCCCGGAACGGCCGGCCACCGGAAAAATATTCACATACTGGTTGTTTGGATTTTTGTGAATCCTCATCCAATCGAGGACTTCTGCAAGAAAATAAGGCGATATTTTGTTATTACGGCTAAGCCCGCTGCCGTCTTCTATCTCGATTCCGGACACATCAATGCCTTTGCTGTCCCAAAAAGCCAGCTCCTGCCGAGCGGCCTGCTCTCTGGTCTTACCTGGTGCGGTCGCCCGTAAAATCCCTTCCGCCATCAGATTGTCGCTGCGATACATCAGACTTGTTATAATCTCGATCATTGTAGGCGACTTATGGGAGTAGACAACGGTTGACGAGCCTTTGTCAGAGACCGGCGACACGCCAACAGACACGCCGGCACGCTCAAGCGCATTCCTGACTGCCTGACACATCGTCGACTCTGGTATCGGATTTGCAATCTGCATCGACGACGTCAGTTCAACCGATTTTGAACCCCTCTGCCGACGGTTACGGCCGGTACGATTGACCACAAGCCCCGGAGTCTCCGGATTCGTTCTCCCCGACGGCATGGAAACCGAAACAAGATTATCTCCGTAGTTTGCCGCATGGAATTCTGTTCCATATGGATGGATCAGATCCTCGTCCATCCACCCTGCCGGAGTCGGCTGTTCATACTCCTGACGATAACGCGCCACGACAGTCCCTATTATGCGCTGGATTCCAGCCGCCTTAACAGCCTCGGCTATCTTGTCGGCAAACCCCTTGTTCTTTGGAAAATGCTTCGATTCGATTGTAGGGTCTCCGCACGCCTTTATGACAAGATTGCCATTGAGTGTTCCACCGGACAATTCGCCTTGGGCAACGACATCGGTAGTGAAACGTGCTGAAGGCGACGCCGTGTTGAGCGCCGTGCTCGTAGTGACGAGCTTTGTCACTGAAGCAGGCGTGAAAAGTTTCTCACCGTTAACATCAAGAACCACATCACCCGTGCGCAGATCCTCTATATATATACCGACATCTTTTGCCGGAATTGAAGGCAACTTCGAGGCATAAGGACCGGCTTCTTCCGCTTTCGTGAGAAATGGAAGAAACAGAAAAAACACTAATGAATAGATCAGCGGGCGCATGTTAGATATATTGGATAGTCGATTACGAAATTACTCATTTTTCCGATGCTCAATGTAAAAAATTAATAAAATTTAGAGTTTTCATAAAAAATTGAGTAATTTCGCATCACAAAACCACGGTCACTCATGACTCTATCGCTCCAGATTTTTTATGGTTAGTAAGACACGAGAACGACTTATTGAAGTAGCCAGACAGCTGTTCGCCTATAAAGGTGTCGAGAACACCACAATGAACGACATAGCTGCCGCATCTGAAAAGGGGCGGCGTACAATCTACACATATTTCAAGAACAAACGCGAAATCTACAACGCCGTAGTAGAACAGCAAAGCAACCAGGTCATCGACCGCCTCAGGGAAATAGTATATTCGACCGAAATGACATCCGTCGAGAAATTAAGGAATTACCTTTTCGAACTTTTCGACATAATCCACCAGTCTTCGCCAAGACAGGAAGGCTACAAACGATTACTGATGCGAGACCACAAACGGATCACCAGAATCTACCGTATAGCCTTTGACAAGGAACGCGAACTTTTCGGTGAATTGCTTCGACAAGGCGTCGAGTCTGGAGAATTCGATCTTGCACAAGCCTCGCGACTGCCGGCGCTTGTATCGTGGCTGATCGGATCAGCCTATACCCCACCCCTCGATAATCCCGAAAACGACCCGGAAATCTCCGCAAAACTAATTCGCAATCTAACAGATTTTGTGGTCACCGGCATAACTGCCGCCCACACCAATCATCAATAAAAAAACAATAGCACCAATGAAATTACTCGAAGGAAAAACAGCCCTTATCACCGGAGCTGCCCGTGGCATCGGCAAAGCTCTCGCACTCAAATTTGCCGAAGAGGGAGCGAACGTCGCTTTCACAGACCTCGTCATTGATGAGAACGGTAAAAAAACAGAAGAGGAAATAGCCGCCTTTGGCGTTAAAGCCAAAGGCTATGCATCAAACGCAGCCGATTTTGCCCAGACTGAAGAGGTGGTCAATCAAGTCAAAGAAGAATTCGGCCGCATCGACATCCTCGTCAACAACGCCGGAATCACCAAAGACGGACTTATGATGAGAATGACCGAACAACAATGGGACGCTGTTATAGCGGTAAATCTCAAAAGCGCATTCAACTTCATACATGCAGTTCTTCCGATCATGATGCGTCAGCGCTCGGGCAGCATCATCAACATGGCCTCAGTCGTAGGTGTGCACGGAAATGCCGGACAGTCCAACTATGCCGCTTCCAAAGCCGGCCTTATCGCCCTGGCAAAAAGCATTGCCCAGGAAGTGGGCTCACGCGGAATCCGCGCCAACGCCATTGCCCCCGGCTTTATTGAGACAGCCATGACAGCAGCTCTTCCCGACAACGTCCGCACCGAATGGGTTTCCAAAATTCCCCTTCGCCGAGGCGGCCAGGTTGAAGACATCGCCAATGTGGCGACATTCCTCGCATCTGATCTGTCGAGCTATGTTACCGGACAGGTTATTCAGGTCGACGGCGGCATGAACATGTAATCATAATCGACCGCAAATTCAGTTCCGTATAAGTGGGAGACTGTGTCCGGCCTCGGACACAGTCTCCCCCTTCCTCCCACCCAAAAAATAACGAAACCGTTTAAGAAAAAGGTTTTATTCTGTTTTTAAATAAATTT
>JAIDXA010000244.1 GCA_029058705.1 Paramuribaculum sp.
GTATGGGCGTAGTCGACAATCGCGGTGATTCCGGTTTGGCTGTGGATTGTCTGGAAACGTCCTGCAACAGGGACAAGGCGGCTCATGTCGACGAGCACCTGCTCTTTGTCCCATCCGAGCAGGCAGCCGGTCGCGTAGACAGCCGTCAGGTTATAGGCGTTGAAACGTCCGGTGAAAAGAACTTCAACTTCCTGACCGTTGAACTGCATGAGGGTGCCGTCCAGACGGCTCTCGATGATACGTCCGGTGAAATCGGCGTCAGACCTGAGCGAATAGGTGTATTTCTTCGCGCGGGTGTTCTGGAGCATGAATTCTCCGTTGCGGTCGTCTTCGTTCACGAGGGCAAATGAATCGGCGGGAAGATTGTCGAAAAAGGATTTTTTGGCGTCACGGTAGGCTTCGACCGTCTTGTGGTAGTCCATGTGGTCGCGTGTCAGGTTGCTGAATACGCCTCCGGCGAAGTGCAGCCCGGCGATTCGGTGCTGGTGGGCGGCATGTGAACTGACTTCCATTGCGGCATATGTGCATCCTGCAACGACCATTCTGTGGAGCAGCTCATTGAGCGTCAGGGGGTCGGGCGTTGTCTGGTTGGTCGGGACCGCTTCCGAGTCAATATAGTTGCAGACTGTCGATAGCAGACCCGCCTTATGACCCATCATGCGTGCCATCTCATATATGAGTGTGGCAGTTGTTGTTTTGCCGTTTGTGCCGGTCACTCCGACCAGATGCAGTTTGCGCGACGGGTTTCCCCACCATTGTGATGCGAGATGTCCGAGGGCTTCGGCTGAATTCTCCACTTTGATATATGTTACGCCCGACTCAAGGCGTTCGGGCATTTCCTCGCAGACGATTGCTGCCGCGCCGGCCAGAGTCACGATTGGAATGAATTTGTGACCGTCGACATTGTAGCCGCGTACAGCAACGAAAAGTGATCCGAGTTTGATTTTCCTGGAGTCACATTCGAGAGAACTGATTTCTTTGCTTGTGCTTCCTATGATTTTCTCGGCCTTGATGGCGGAAAGGAGGTCGGACAATGATTTCATATGTTGGATATTTTTATATTTCGGATGTTTGATTGAACTTTATTCCTTTAGGGTAAGATAGATTTTGTCGCCTTTCCCGGCTTTTGTCCCCGGCGAGGGAACCTGACCTGCGACACATCCCATTCCTTTTATGCTGACTTCGTAACCTTCGGTTTCGAGGACTTTGATGGCATCGCGCAGTCCGAGCCCGAGCACGCTCGGCACAGTACCCTTGGCGGTTTTGGCGGGGGTGGCCATTACGGCTTTTTTCGGACCGAGTGACAGGGATCTCTGGACGCGGTCGTTGCGGGTGGGATCCGTTGCGGCGTGTAGGGTAGGCACCGGGGTGTCGTTGCGGTCACCCTTTGTGAGGCTGTCGTCGTAATCAAGCATTCCTCGGGAATACAAGGCTTCAGCTACTTTTCTGACAACCATTCCGGAGTTGGATGCGGCCCCCATCGCATAGCGCTTTGGATATGAGATCAGAACCATGCAGGTATATTTTGGCTTTTCTTCCGGGAAAATTCCGCAAAAGGCGAGTCTGTTGACTCCGTGTGTATATCCTATGCCTTCGCGGTTTATGTTGGCGGTTCCTGTTTTTCCGATTATCCTGACCAACGGCGACTGCAGATGGTGGCGTGCGGTTCCGTGTTTGCCCCACACGACGGCCGACAGCATTTTGCGCAGGGTGCGGGCGTTTTGCACGGAACATATGCGGTCGCGTATGTTGGTCACAGGGAAAATGGTGTCTATGCCGTTTCCGATCAGACCTCTGACAAGCCTGGGGCGGACGTAGACGCCGTCATTGGCGATGGCATTGTAGAGCGAGGCGGTATAGAGAGGGGATATTTCGGTGCAATATCCGTAGCTTTCGCGGGAGAGCATCTGGCGTCCGAGGTCGTTGTCGGCCAGTTCCGGGAACATGGGCACTGCTTCACCGGCTATCCCGGAGTTCATCGGTTCGAGAAATCCGAGTTGCCGGACACGCTCGCGGAAGCTGCTTGGCTTCGGTCCGAAGCGGCGTGTGATTAGCTTTGCGGTTCCGATGTTTGATGACTGTTCGAGAATTTCGTTGACGGTCAGTGATGCGTTATAGTGGGAGTCTTTGATCGGTTTTTTGCTGAAATAATGCCATTCCTGACCGAGAGGAATGACTTCGTTGGTGTTGGTGACAATTCCGTCTTCGAGGGCTATGAGCATGGATAGGGCCTTGACTACGGATCCGGGTTCGAATCCAAGTACGGCGCGGTTGCGGCTTTCGATATATCGCTCGCCTTTTCCCGGGTTAAGCTCAAGATTGGCTATTGCCTTGATGTCGCCGGTGGCGACTTCGAGCAGAACCGCGGTGCCCCAGTCGGCATCGCAGAATTCGAGCATTTTGTTGAGCTCGTTTTCAACGATGTCCTGCATTTTGATGTCGATCGTTGTCTTGACGGAATATCCGTTGACTGGCGGTATGTCGTTCCATTTTACGATGGCGGATGTCAGCGGAACTCGTTTGGTGATGCCCGGTTTGCCGTAGAGCAGGCTGTCGAGGGCTTTTTCAAGGCCGTATTTGCCGTGTATGCGTTTTACGGACTGTGTCACTCCGACGGCGCCGATGCTTCGCCGGGCCATTGCTCCATAAGGTCTGATCCTTACCGGACGGGAGTTGGTCTTCAATCCGATGATCGAGCCTTTGCGGGGGGCTTTTGCCTTACGGCGCGGAAAAGGGAAGGTTTTTATCAGTTCAGTGTCGAAGTAGGAGACGTCGCGCACGATGGCGAAGTCACGTGAACGCAGTGAATCCGGTCTTTTAAGCGGCGACAGTAGATATTCTTTCCACTGACGGGCGTTGCGGCGGGGAAAGTGACGGGCAAGGCTGTCGGCAAGCGCCGGGACGCAGGCTCTGTATGAATCTTCGTTGAATTTCGGATGGCGCAGGTCGAGGCTGGGGGTGTAGAGAATCATGTTTGTCGCCAGCACGCTTCCGTCGGATGCAAGAATTTCGCCGCGGACTGGTTCGACTGTGTCGATGCGCGACAGTTCTTTTTCGGCCAGTTTATTCCAGTGGTGGGCGGAAATGACGGTGTTGTCCACAAGAAAATAGATGATTCTTGCGGTCATGAGCAGGATGATGACAACGATCCCCCCATAACGGAATAATATTTCCCTGCGGTTTTCTTTTTTCATTTGTCCGTCTTGATTCTATAGGGTGGATTTTCCTGAACTCCAAGATTCAGTCCGAGAGAATCGACCATTGCCTGCATGGAGCTTTCGCGTATCTGCCCCATGTATCGCGAACGGCATCTGACGAATTCGGCGTTGACTATCTCAAGCTGTCTTGTCAGTCGGTTGACTTCTTCCATTTTTGTCTGACAGCTGTATTTTCCGGAAATATAGGCAAGGATCATGAATACGCCCAGGATCATTGCGAGCCAGTTGCGGGCAAAGAAGTCGGAGCTGACAACCTGGCCGAAGATCAGTCTGCGCATGACGTTGCCTGAACGATGGATCATCGTCTGGTTCAGTGTGTCGGGTGTGTCGGTGTTGCTTGCCATAGTTTTGCCGGATCGTTGTCTGTTTCTTGGATGAAGGGGTCGGGGGGTCAGAGTTTCATGGCTATTCTCAGGCGTGCGCTTCTGGAACGCGGGTTGCGTTCGACTTCTTCGTCGGATGGCGCAACCGGTTTGCCGATGGTCTTGAATGGGGTTGACGCGACTCCGAAAAAGTCTTTTTCCACTTTTCCGGCGAAGTTGCCGCTTTTCATGAAGTTCTTGACCAGTCTGTCTTCGAGGGAGTGGTATGTGATCACGGCGAGGCGTCCGCCCGGGCGCAGCACGGCAAGAGCCGCCGTGAGAAATTGTTCAAGAGCGCGCATTTCGCCGTTGACTTCGATGCGTAGCGCCTGAAAAACCATTGCGAGTTCTTTTTTTTCTTTTTTAGGGGAGATGAAGCGGGATGCGATCTGTCGCAGATGTCCGATGGTTTCGATGGGGCGGCCTGCATTGCGTTCGGCCACGATTGCGCTGGCGAGCTGCCGGCTGCGCGGGAATTCTCCGTAGAGGGTCAGTATTTCCGCTATTTTCTCTTCAGTGGCGGTTGCCAGAAGCGTGGCTGCCGAGATGGAGGCGTGGCGGTTCATGCGCATGTCGAGAGGTCCGTCAAACCGGAATGAGAATCCTCGCGTGGAGTCGTCGAAATGGTGGAACGACACTCCGAGGTCAGCCAGAATGCCGCTTACGGATCCTGAATGTCCGTAGAATGTCATCCAGTTCCGGAGGAAACGGAAGTTGCTGTACACAATTGTAAACCGGGGGTCGGTAAATGCCCTTCTGACAGCTTCGTCATCCTGGTCGAAGCTGTAGAGATGGCCGTCGGCTGACAGCTTTTCGACGATGGCGTGGGAGTGGCCGCCGCCACCGAACGTCGCATCGACGTAGATGCCGTCGGGGTGTATGTCGAGGGCTTCCAGGGATTCTGGAAGCAATGCGGGTATATGGTAGGCTTGTTCGGACATGGGCGTGACAAATCAGGTTGTAAAGTTACGACTTTTCACGCTAAATTTACATATATAAATTAATCTTTTTGATATTTTTTTGTCCGGAAGTTATTGACATTTATTTAAAACTCCGAAAGTCAGTGCCGTATGGTTTCGATTATTCATTTGCAAATGTAAACGGAATTGACTCCGGGATCTGGTAATGGCCTATATGTCAGCTTAGAAACTGTTTAAATTTAGTTGTGGGATTAATTGAGAGGATTTTATGAGGTGTTTTTACGAGTTGAAGAGGGAG
>JAIDXA010000245.1 GCA_029058705.1 Paramuribaculum sp.
GTCCTGACCGAGATCCCGTCAAGGACATATTCGCCGGAAGTCGAAGTGTCGAGACATCCCAGAATATTGAGCAATGTGGATTTACCGGATCCCGAAGTACCCATGATTGTGACAAACTCACCTTCGCGTATAGTGAATGAGACTCCGCGCAAGGCTTTGACAATCTCGTCGCCGACTTTAAATTCGCGCCGCAGGTTTTCGACTCTTATTATTTCCTTGTCTTCCGCCATTTTTATTTCGGATAATGGATTTATTTCTTTCCGGGACGCTTGGGCGCGAAGGGACTTGTCTGACCCGACGGAGCTTTATCGGAAACAACGGCGCTGTCATCATAGCCTACCGCCACTTTGGCTCCGGCGGGAAGCCCGCCGAGCACCTGCGTCTTCATTCCGTTTGATTCGCCTACAACAACAGCTTTCTGGACAAGTTTATCACCTTCGACAACCCACAAGGTCTTTTCGTTGGCTGCGATCTTGGATTGATCAAGCGGTTTGCCGGGAACCGGCAGTCCGGCTCCTTCCGGAGCATCCTCGGGAGTGAACGAGAATGCAGCGACTGGCAATAACATAGCGTCCTTTTCTTCCATCACATAGATTGTTATGTTTGCTGTCAGACCTGGAATCAGTTTGTGGTCGGGATTAGAGGTGGCGACTATGACTTCATAAGTCACGACATTACTCTCAGTCGTCGGACTAAGACGCACCTGTGTGACAGATCCTTCGAAAATAATATCCGGATATGCATCTACCGAAAACGTGACATGCTGACCGACCTTTACCTGACCGATATCGGCTTCATCCACGTTAGCCACAACCTGCATGTTGTCAAGATCGGCTATCGTATAGAGATTGGCCACATTCATGCTCGAAACCACTGTCTGACCGACTTCCACTTCGCGTGAAATCACAATTCCGTCGATCGGCGAATAGATTTCGGCATAGTTAAGGTTTTTCGCCGCACGCACTTTGTCGGCCTGGGCTTTTTCATAGGCGGCCTTGGCAACCTCATAGTCCTTGCGGCTTGTCTCGAATTCATAATCACTTATAAGCTGCTTGGCATGAAGAGCCTTGTCGCGGTTATAGTTTGTCAGCGTATAGTCATAGGTCACCTTTGCCGACTCCACACTCGCCTGAGCGCTACGCAGATCGCTTTCGAGAATCGTTTTCTCGATTTCGGCAATCAATTGTCCTTTTGTTACTATTGAATTGAAATCTGCATATAGTTTATCGATAATACCGGTCACCTGCGTACCGACATCGACCGAAGTTGCCGACTCAAGAGTACCTGTAGCTGTAACCGTTTCCGAAAGATCGCCTTTCTCGGCTTCGACAGTCTCGAGCTTTACCGCAGATTTTTTTTCACACCCCGCAACCGGCAACACTATTGCAGCTGCGAGCATCACTCTTAATAACGTTGTGATCATGTAAATATATGTCTTGGTGTTGTTTTTTTTGTTTTTTAATCGGTTTGCCGATCCGGTCGGACACATTTACTGCAACGACGCTTCCGTTGTGCGGTAATAATGGATCATTCTTTGACCGAGCATGGCCATATATTTGGACTGGAGCAGCGAATAGCGCGCCTCGATCAGACTGTTGTGGGCGGTCATCAGTTCAACCGGATTTACCAGACCGAGCTTAAACTGCTCGTCGGTCAATTCGCAGGTTGCCAAAGCAGCCTCGACTTTTTGCTGAGCGGCTATGAAACGCGCCTGTGCCGACCTGGTGTCAATATACCATGTCTCGACCAGCTGACTGAGGTCGGTGCGCCTTTGATCAATATCGAGCTCGGCATTCAACCGGTCGATCCGGGCTTTCGCCACTGCGGTTTTCGTTTTCTTATTGTCAAGAATAGGTATTGACAACGTAAGTCCGACCGATTCTCCGAAACTGCGTTTTAGTCCTTTGAAATAAGGTCCCGGGGTATTATATCCCATCCCTATGCCGGCATTCACTGATACAGTCGGCATTTTTCCCGCTTTGGCAATCTCGATATCAATTGCGGTTCCCTCCTTTTCAAGATTGAGGCCCTCGATCTGCAGATCATTCTGAAGAGCCAGCGCATAGCTCTCCTCAAGCGGAGGCAGCGCTGCCATGACCTGTTCGGCAGTCCATTCGACATCCGCCACCTCTATTTCCGCTGACAATCCCAGTTCGAGCAGCTTCTTCAGCTCCAGCCTACGGGTATCGTAGAGTCCGCGCGCATCCACAAGAGCATAAGAATCCTGCTCATATTGAGACCGCAGCTGGGCCAAGTCGACCTTCGAGGCACGACCCGCCTCCATCAACGCCTGCGTTCGGTCGGCCTGCGCCTTGCTCAGCCGGCCTGCCTCCTCGTAGATTTCCATTGCCTCGCGTGCATAGAGCATGTTTATGTAGACCTGAAGAAGATCCGTCTCAAGCGAACGTAAAGCATTGCGAGTCGCTACTTTTGCGATTTCCGTCTGAAGCCTGTTGCGCTTTATCGTATTTTCGCGGACACCACCGTTCCAGGCTGTCCATCCTCCGTTAAGTCCATAGGAACTTGAATAGGAATTTTTCGTTCCTTCTCCGAACGGATAGTTGGAAAAACCTTGCGAGGTCGCAAAATCAAGAGTGGGCTCCCACTGGGCTTCAGCCGCTTCAAGATCATAGGCGGCAGTTTGCTCTGCGAGGCCGGTTTTCTGCAACGATATATTATGCGACTTGGCATAGTCTACACAATCCGTATAGGTCCAGACTTCTCCTCTGACACCTACTGACGTCATCACGATGACAGCAACCGTAAGAAAATGATTTCTCATATCCGAAATTATTTTCCGCAAATAAAGTGAATCATCGCCATTCCGGCTCTACAGAATCAATAAACGGACTGAGAAAACCGACGAACACCCGTTTGCTAATCCTTTCGTCCCGATGTTCCTATAGCGTTGACCTGAAGATATGACATGAGCGCCTGTCTGTAGCTGTCGCCAACAGGAATATAGGTTTCGTCGTCAATAACAATCCTCGCGCGCACAATTTCCCTGACTGCATTCATATTGACCACATATGACCGATGGACCTGAATGAAATTGGCCGGTAAGCGGCTGAGCATACTGACAAACGAACTCAACGTCATTATCGGCGAAGAAACACCGTCGAGATATATCTTAAGATATTCTCCATACCCTTTGATATATGTCACACGGCCAAGGTCGACCCTGACATAACGGTAATCGACTTTCACAAACATAGTGCCGCCTTGCGTGTCCTCGTTTGATCTGGTTGCTGTCAATCCGCCGTCAACAGGTAATTTACCCGCATTGCGTGCATTATAAAGTTCGCAGACCTTGTTTGCAGCACGATTGAAATCAGAAAAGCTGTATGGCTTCAACAGATAGTCGACAGCCGACAGGCGGAAGCCGTCGAGCGCATATTGGGCATATGCCGTCGTAAATACCAGCAACGGAGCTGCCGGAAGCGAAGAAACAAGTTCAAGGCCCGACAGATCCGGCATGTTTATATCTGAAAAAATCACATCGACAGGCGTTGCCGACATAAATTCCATCGCCTCAAGCCCGCTGCTGCATTGCCCGACCAGTTCAAGAAACCCGACTTTCTCGACATATGTACGCAATTTTTCCAAAGCGATAGGTTCATCGTCAATTATCAATGTTCGAATCTTCATGTCGTGGTAATGAAAGGTTAACGGAATAAGTTGAATCTGTCTGGTTGATCTCAAGAATATAACGGCTGCCATAGATCAGGTCAAGTCGCTGCCTGACATTTTTCAATCCGATCCCGTTTGTGCGCCGTCCATTGTTTTTTGACGGATGACGGCTGTTGATACAAGAAAACAATATCGACTCCCCGTTTATCTCAATTTTGAAAGCGATAAAAGACTCTTCCCGGTAGCTGATGCCATGCTTGAATGCATTTTCGATAAAAGCAAGAAACACCAATGGAGCAATAGTGACACCTGCCACACTACTGTCCGGAGGATAGTCAGCAGCGATTCTTACCTTTTCGACCGGGTAACGCTGACGCATAATATCCATGTAGTTCCTGACAAATTCTATCTCCGACGCAAGATTCAGTCGTGATTCAGTGCTGTCATAAAGCATATAACGCATCAGACGGGACATCGCAATGACCATCTCCTGCGCTTTCTCCCTGTCAATCTCAATCATCCCATGGATATTATTGAGCATATTCATATAGAAATGGGGATTGATCTGCGCTTTCAGATAGGCCAGCTGGTTTTCCGCATCGGCTTTCATCAGAGTCTCACGCTCCAGCTTCTCCTCATATCGCACAAAAATCAGCCTTATCGCAATATTCACACCGATTATCAACATGTCGTAAATGACATCCAGCAACAAAGGTAGCGGAAGAAGCGGTTTGGGAAATGGCCGTGGCCCCGGATGCATCCTCCCGGGCAATGGCGCATGCTGAGCCGCGTTGAACAAAAATTGCCACGTCTGCACTCCCCAGACAATTATCACCAGAACGCTTGCTGCCCCCAGATAAAGAACCATCCTGTTGCGAAGCAGCAATCTCGGTATCAGTACCTGATTATTGACCAGAAACAAAACAAGAAATGTAGCCATCACCTCGGCCATATGGCCAACGGCAGCCCAATCGAGCAACGATTGCGATGGATAGTTTCGTGAGCGCATTGTGCCGAGCATATACAGTAGCGTGACAATTACCCACAAAACAATATAAATTATTGTCTCAAGTTTTGGCCTTCGAAGCATAAATCCGTTTTTTCAAGCGAATTTATTTGAATTCCGCCGGTTTTAGATTCTTTTTTAAACGAATCGGTCTATAAAACAAACCAACGGCATCATGACATTTGTCAGTTGACAGCAAAAAGTTCAATTTCAAAAATCAAAGTGGACCCGCCCGGAATGCCGGGCTGATTGAACTTCCCATAAGCTTGTTCGGCAGGAATACAGATCTCCCATTTATCACCGACATGCATTTTCTGAAGAGCTATAATCCATCCGGGTATAAGATCGCGCAACCGGAACGCAGGTGCAGTTCCTCCTCGGCTGCTGTCAAAAACTTTACCATTTATAGTTTTTCCGACATAATGGACAGTCACAACACTTCCCCTGTTCGGCATCGGCGAGTTGTGATTACCCCGCTTGATTTCCTTATAGAGAATTCCCTTGTCAATTTCCCTGACACCGGTTTCCTGCGCCTTTTGGCGTAGCCACGCCCTGTTTTTGTCGATATATTCCTGTTTTGCCATATCTATTTATCTTCAATGATTCCGCCTTTACGGGATATCTATGATTTTATGGGTCTGCAATGAGAGACGCCAGTCGGGATTCCGTTTTACGAATTCAACTGCAGCAACCGTCAGACGCCTGTTCCGTTCCTGTTCCTTGTAATCGCACGGTTGCACGAGATAAACCTTGGCCGCAACACATCTGTAACGGTTAGGATCGCAGTTTTCATCGTCAAAAATAACCTTCAGCTCGTCAATTTCCGTCGCGACAATGTCGTCAGGATCGCCTTTGGGCGAGCATACAAACCAATCAACAGCAGCCGGCAACGCACGGGTTCCGTTTGATTCGACATGGATAATATAGCCGCGTGAGTGGAGTTTTTCAATAAACGATGCCGTCAGTTGGAGAGTAGGTTCACCTCCGGTCAGAATTACTCTGCGAGCCGGATATATCGCAATATGCTCAACGATTTCGTCTTCTGTCATATCCATTGCAGCTTCATGGCTGGTGTCGCAGAAATGACACATAAGATTGCATCCGGAAAACCGGACGAAAACAGCAGGCGTTCCAGCATAGCAGCCCTCGCCCTGGAGAGAATAGAAAATTTCGTTAATCTTCATCTCTGATATATGTCGCTACATTGGCCTTGCTCTCTTCAACGTCTACCCTGAAGCAGTTGGGAACCTGCTCGCAAATCCACCGCGCCAAATTCTCAGCCGTTGGATTGAAAGGGAGCAATTCATTGAAATTTCCATGGTCGAGATAATCATGAACCCGCGTTTTTATCTGAGTGAAATCAACAACCATACCATCGGCATTCAACTCTTTGGCACGACAATGGACTGTTACAATCCAGTTATGTCCATGGAGATCCGAGCATTTGCTTTCATAGGAGAGCTCCAGCCTGTGGCTTCCTGCAATCTCCATCTGTTTAGTTACGTAATACATTCAAATAGAATTAGAAATTATAACCGAGTGTTATGTCAAACAGATTTGAATGCATTGTCGAACGTCCCCTCGACATATCACACATTCCGATTGCTCCCGAAACTGCACCGTAGACATGAGAACAGAAAGTCACACCAACGCCAAATCGCCATTTGATGTCAGCCCGATTCAACGTTCCGTCATCCCCGTAAGCGGAAGATGATGCTGAAAACGATCCAACACTGACATGATTTTTTGCCGATAATCCAAGGTTAAATTCCGGACCGGTAAAAACTGAAATATCAAAGCCGGGGAACAAATCGAAACGATAACCTCCGATAACCGGAATCCGGACTCCCCACATCCGCGCCGACGCACCGGTAGACTTTACAACCGAACCGGCGTCATCATCCAATGAATCGTCAACAAGTGTCCGGTTTAAAGAATATGTGTTGTAGTAAAGCTGCGCACCGGGTTCAAAATAGAAATTATAGAAAACAGGAATATGATAAACCGCCCCGGCGGAGAATCCTGAGCCATTGCCATAAAGATCCATCTTATAACCGTTTTTAAGATTCACATCGCCGGGAGCAGCAAGCTCATATGACAATCTGACACCCCAAAAAGATTTATCGGAAAGATCACCTCCCGACGCACGGCTCAAAAAAAACGCAAGTGCGACAAAAATCAAACTAAACGAGAATCTCTTCATAACAAAAATAATTGATTATCCAATCGGACACTTATAAAACAGCAAATGTCCTGATGCAAAATTAAAAATAAAATCTGACGAAAAAAAGCGGGTTCGGTCAGAATTGCAGGTGGAGCGGACACAAAAAGGAAGCGGCCCTGATCGGTGTGATCAGGGCCGCTTCGTCG
>JAIDXA010000246.1 GCA_029058705.1 Paramuribaculum sp.
TGCCGGCCTACCCGAAACCGTTGATTCAGGTCGTTTCATCCTGATCGGATGGTCAGAATGCAGCGGCATCCACCGGGCGATACTGTCAAACCACACTGCTGCGGACTCATAAGTCGGATGTGCGCCATCTTTCTGCCGGTCAAACTTCATCCCGTTCGAAACAAAAAATCGTCCCGGCGGAACATTCTTCGCGATCAGCTCATTGATGCCGGTGTCCTCCTTCCAGTTAGGCGGACCTATCCAGACATAAGGAATATCACCGAGTTCCCTGATGATTTTTTTGACATAACCGTCGCGGCTCTCCAATATTCCGCGCACAAACAGTTCGTTGCCCCCGAGGCTGATAAACACATATGTCGGATTGAACCGCTTCAGGAAATGTCTGAGTGTATCGCATTCGGCCCATGTCTTTGTCGTCGAGCTATACCATATGACCGAATTCAGCGTATGACCGTTAGCCTTCGCATAAGCCCCAAGCCGACGGTTAAGCCCCTCGAGCATCGAGTCCCCAAAAATCAGAATGCGGTGCGATGCCGTATCCGCCCTGCTCTCTGCCTGACGCATCGACAAATGCTTCAACGCCACACCCGCCCCGACATCCGCCTTGGCCGGATTGCGCGTCAGACGCTCCACAATCGGAGCAGGTTTCAGGTCAAAACCGAGAATCGAAACCCCGTCGGCCCATGAAACGACAACTATTACCAACAAGGCAACCGTCATAACACCCCATAGGCCTAAATAGTCCCTGAATTTTTTCATTATTTAAGGTTTTAGATTTTACTTTCCAAAAGTAAAAAAAAATAAACAGAATCGCAAAACACTACACAAACAAGCCCCACCACACGGGTTAAAATAAGTTAAATAAATTTCAATGCGCAATACCCGCTATTTCGTTTCGAAAATTAAACCTATCTTTGCGAAAACTAACCATATCTCAGCCCACATGCAATGAAGAAATATTCCTGCACTGCAATCGCACTGATTTTTAGCACTTCAATGCTACTTTCGGAAACAATTGAATCACCCGACGGCAATGTCGCACTCGATTTCTCACTGTCTGAAAACGGATCCCCCCGGTATTCCCTTTGCTATAAAGGGCGCGACGTCATAAAACCATCCGCACTCGGCATGAAAATCAAATCCGGAGGCGATCTGACCCACGGCTTCTCGATCGAAGCCACCGACACAGCAACAGTCGACGAAACTTGGCAACCTGTCTGGGGCGAAGAATCGGAAATCCGCAACAACTATCGCGAATATAAAGTCAGACTTGTCCAGAACTCGACAAAGCGCCGAATGAACCTGTGCTTCCGGGTGTTCAACGATGGAATAGGCTTCCGCTATGAATTCCCGATGCAGAAAAAACTCAGCCATTTCGTAATCACCGACGAAACGACCGAATTTGCCATGCCGGGCGACCTGACAGCATGGTGGATTCCGGCCGACAACGACACCCAGGAATATGAATACACTCGCTCGACCCTGAGTCAGATACGCGAAAATTTCGACTCGACAGTCAACCCGACCTACAGATGGCAAGGGAAAACCGGACCTACCGACGTGCAGACGGCTCTGATGATGAAAACCGACGACGGTCTATATATCAATCTTCACGAAGCAGCCCTGACCGACTACCCCGTGATGCATCTACGGCTCAACGAAGACAACCTGACTTTCACTTCGCTGCTCGCCCCCGACGCAGCCGGCGACAAAGCCCATATGCAGAGCGACTGTTCCACACCCTGGCGCACCGTAATCGTCAGCGATGATCCCCGTGCCATCCTCGCCTCGAGAATCACGCTGAACCTCAACGAACCTTGCGCAATCAAGGATGTCAGCTGGATCAAACCCTGCAAATATGTCGGCGTATGGTGGGAAATGATCAACCGAAAGAGCAAATGGAGCTACACCGACGACCTGCCGAACATCCATCTCGACCGGGTCGACTACTCCGCCACCAAACCCCACGGAAAACATGGCGCGACGACACAAAACGTCACCCGCTACATAGACTTCGCCGCACGCCACGGCTTTGACGCCGTCCTTGTCGAAGGGTGGAACGTCGGATGGGAAGACTGGTCAGGCAAGGAAAAAGACGAAGTGTTCGACTTCATAACACCATACCCCGACTTCGACCTCCCGAAACTGCGCGACTATGCTGCGGAAAAAGGCATAAAACTGATCATGCATCACGAAACGTCAAGCTCGATCCGCAATTACGAGCGTCGCCTCGACGAAGCCTATCGCTTCATGAAAGAAAACGGCTACGATGCCGTCAAAAGCGGCTATGTCGGCAAAATCATTCCGGCGGGAAGCAACCATTTCAGCCAATGGACCAACAACCACTATCTCCATGCCGTCAGGAAAGCCGCCGACTATAAAATAATGGTCAATGCACACGAAGCCGTCAGACCGACAGGGCTGTGCCGCACATGGCCAAACCTCATCGCCAACGAATCGGCCAGAGGTTCCGAATATCACGCCTTCGGAGGAACCAAACCCGGCCACACCGCAATCCTACCCTTCACCCGCTTGATAGGAGGCCCGATGGATTACACTCCGGGGCTTTTCGAAAACGACATTTCAAAATACAATCCGAAAAACAAATCATGGGTCAACACAACTCTGGCAAACCAGCTCTCGCTCTACGTCACAATGTCATCGCCTCTGCAGATGGCCGCCGACCTGCCTGAAACCTACGAACGGTTTGCCGACGCTTTCCAGTTCATCAAGGATGTCGCCCTCGACTGGGACCGAAGCTTCTATCTCGAAGCCGAACCGATGGAATATGTCACCACCGCCCGCAAAACCAAAGGAAAAGAACAATGGTTCGTCGGAGGAACAAACGGACTCCACCCACGCGTTGCAACCGTCGATCTGTCATTCTTGCCCAAAGGACGAAAATTCACCGCGACCATCTACCGCGACGGAAACGATGCGCATTACCTGACCAATCCCCAAAGCTATATCATTGAAACCGTCAATGTCAATTCCAAGACAAAACTGAAAATCAAAGAAGCGGCTTCCGGAGGTTTCGCAATCGCCATCAACCCTGCCGCTCAGCAGCCGTAACTACGAAACCATCTACTCTCACCTGCCCCCTGTCCATAAGTTCCCGGATAAGCGGCAACAGCGATTCCGAGCTGACTGAAAGCTGCGAAGCGATGTAATCGACCGTCGTGCGGCCAGGCTGACCGGCGATCCTGACAATCTCCTTCATCAGATCTTGCCGCGCATTGGCCGTCGCGGAAGCTGCTTCCCGACGGCCGCGGCACACATCACACCTGCCGCAATCGCCGGCATCCGACTCGCCGAAATAACGCAACATCGACGCAACACGGCAACTTCCGCCATTAAAAACAAACCGCTTCATCGCCTCGATGCGCCTCTCCATGCGCTGACGCATATCCTCATATACACTCCGCGGCAACATGACATGCTTCGGAAGCTCACGCGAAGTAGTGAAAATCACATATGGCGACGTCTTCTGCGGAACATAGCTCACCGCATGGCAGCGGCTCAGTTCAAGCAACGCCTCATAGACCTGCTTCGGCGACATCTGCAAACGGGCCGACAGCAGACTCTCCGATATATTGACATAATCGGAAAACAAACCGGTGTAAGAGCGAAGTATCATCTGAAAGACACGGTCGGCACTCTCGCTCACATTCAAAGAATAGAGCTCATGCTTATCCATTATCACCATAAGCCGTGAACGGGTCGAAATCTCATCGACATACTCGATATAGCCCGCACTTGTCAGCAGACCGAGCGCACTGCGGGCCACACGCGGATTGATCCGGAAACGATCGCAGAACAGCGAAAAGTCAAACTCCTCCATCAAACCGTAGCCTGATCCGACGGCAACCTCAAGAAAATTACACACAAGCTCATAGACCCGGCGAATCACATCCTTGTCCGGAAACGCCTCATTAAGCCGCCGCGTGAGCGTTCCCTTGTCGGCCGGCGACGCTATCACGACCGCATAAGCCGCACATCCGTCGCGCCCGGCACGACCCGCCTCCTGATAATACTCCTCCAGCGACGACGGCAGATCGACATGCACGACTGTCCTTACATCGGGCTTGTCAATGCCCATTCCGAAAGCGTTCGTAGCAACCATGACACGCGTCTGACCCGACTTCCATCGGTTCTGGCGTTCGTTTTTCTCCTCTGCCGACAGGCCGGCATGGTAAAACTCCGCCGAAATAGATTCCGCCACAAGCAGTTCAGCGATCTCGCGTGTCCGCCTTCGCGAACGGACATACACGATCGCGCTCCCCGACGTATTGCGCAACACCCTGAGCAGCATCTCCTGCTTATGATCCGAAAACCTGACTATATAAGATATATTATCGCGCGCAAAACTCCTGACAAACATACGCCGTCCGCGAAACTCCAGACGATCCATGATGTCTGCGCTGACCTCCGGCGTTGCCGAAGCCGTCAGTGCCATCACACGCGACTGCGGAAACCTATGGCGCAATTCGGAAATGCGCAGATACGACGGACGGAAATCATATCCCCACTGCGAAATGCAATGAGCTTCATCGACAACAATCAGACTGACATCCATTTGCCCAAGCTCATCCACAAACCCCTTCGACTGGAGTTTTTCAGGCGACACGTAGAGCATTTTCGCGTGTCCGTAACGGCAACGGTCCATTGCAAGCTTCTGTTCGCCGCGTGAAAGACCCGAATGAATCATACACGCCCTGATATCGCGCGAGCGAAGATTATCCACCTGATCCTTCATCAGCGATATCAGCGGGGTCACTACAAGCGTCAGCCCCGGAAGAATCATGGCCGGAATCTGAAATGTCAGCGACTTGCCGCCCCCGGTGGGAAGCAGACCGAGTGTGTCCTCACCTCTGAGGACAGACTCGATGATCTCCTGCTGGAGCTCCCGGAACGAAGTGTAGCCCCAATACTTTTCAAGTACCGAACGAGGAGTGAGTGACTCTGTCATGGACTGCCCTACTTGCGGAGACGTATACTCTTGACAAGAAGCTGAATCGGCGATGACGCGCTCTGATGTTTGTTATCCTCGATAGTATAGCATATGTCAAACGGCTTTTGCGAATGAATGTGGGCGAAATGCTCCGCCATATTGAAAGCGATTCCATGAAACACCTTGCCCGACGTGTCGTCGACAAGTTCGAACTTGATATGCTCCAGATTCTTCCCGACAAGTTTGCTTGTGCCGAAATCCATAACACCCCGCGTGCAGAAAACCGGACGCGTATTGCCCGGCCCGAACGGATTGAAACGGCGCAACGTGCTGATAAACGCAGGCGTTATCTGCGAAAACGTGATATACGCATCGATATCCAGTTGCGGCTCAAGCTGATTCGGCTGTATATTGGCCGCCACATATTCCTCAAAACGCCTTATGAATTCCGGTATATTCTCTTCCTTGAGCGAAAGACCGACCGCATAAGGATGACCGCCGAAATTCTCGAGCAGGTCACGCGTCGAATCAACCGCCTTATAGATGTCGAAACCCTGGACCGAACGGCTCGATCCGGTTGCCAGACCGTTGGCAAGAGTCAGAACAACCGACGGCTTATAGTACAGCTCGGTCAGACGCGACGCGACAATCCCGATGATACCCTTGTGCCAGTCTTTATTGTAGATGACAATCGACTTGCGGTCCGACAGAAGCTCTCCATGATGCTCCAGAATGCTGTTGGCCTCCTCCGTTATCCGCTTGTCAAGTTCCTTGCGGTCTTTATTATACTGGTCAATCGCCTTTCCCTTCTCATAGGCATCGCTGACATCCCGGGCTACAAGAAGCTCCACAGCTTCCGCACCGCTCTGCATTCGGCCGGAGGCGTTGATGCGCGGACCAAGTTTGAAAATGACGTCGCTGATGGTGATCTCCTTGCCCATAAGGCCGCAGATCCTTATGATTGCCCTCAGACCCATGTTCGGATTCGAGTTCAGACGCCGAAGTCCGTGATAGGCCATGATCCGGTTCTCGTCGACCATCGGGACAATGTCGGCGGCTATGCTGACTGCGACCAGATCGAGCATCCCCTCGAGATCGCTTGTCGGAATGCCGTTGCTCTTCGCGAATCCCTGCATGAACTTGAACCCCACGCCGCAACCCGAAAGGTGCGGACACGGATAAGTCGACCCCTCGAGCTTCGGGTTGAGAATGGCCACTGCCTGCGGCAGCTCGTCATCGGGCACATGATGGTCACAGATAATGAAATCGATTCCGAGCGTCTTCGCATAGGCTATCTCATCATTGGCCTTTATGCCGCAATCGAGAATGATTATCAGCTTGACATTCTGCTCCGCTGCCATATCGATGCTCCGGCGGGAAATCCCGTAGCCCTCGTCATAGCGGGTCGGAATATAATAATCGATATTGGAGTAGTACTGTCGTAGATACTTGAACACAAGCGCGACTGCTGTCGTGCCGTCCACATCATAGTCTCCAAAAACCATGATGCGCTCCTTCCTTCCCATAGCTTTGTTGAGCCGCCCGACGGCCTTGTCCATGTCGGGCATCAGAAACGGGTCGTAAAGATCCTTGAGCGACGGATGGAAAAACCTATCCGCTTCTGCAAGCGTAGTGACTCCGCGCTCCACCAGCAACTGACTGATAGGCGGACAATTGGAATACTCTTTAGCTAACTGCGATTCTGATTTTTGCTCTTCGTAAGTAAGGGGTGCATAATTCCATTTACTTGTCATTTATGTCGTTTTTTATTTTTTTGCTTTGGGGATTCCATCCGGCTACTGCACAGTCCGGCGGAATCTGGAAGGAGAATCCGAGGAACGAGGATCTCAATTTTCCCTGACAGCTTCCCGTGACGGGTGAGGAGAAAAACACGGCACTGCCAGGCAACACTGAACCCGATTTTTCAATTAAACCGTTTCACCAATCCGAAACGATACTATTTCAGCGTTTCCGCAAAATTACACAAAAAATCCCGCATTTCCGACCCCGGCTTTATTAAATATGCTTTAATTTATTTGACAATTCTATGACAACCCCCGGCCTGACGGCAACCTCACAGGCCGCACTGCCACGCCACCGCTTCGATAAAAATAGTGAAAAAACCGATGCCGCGCCATTGAAGGACACCGCATCGGTTTTTAGAGAGTGTTTGGATTTAAATCAAATTAAGACTGAGAGTGTTTTTTTGAACGAATTCCGCGAGTTGAAGAAGGAGCATAGCGGGCTATGCGACTGATGAGACTTGGCGGAATTCGCCAAAAAAGACCTCAGGATTATTTTGAAGTCTATACCTTTCATTGTTAACACGGTTTAAATTCAAATCACTCTCTTAATCTATAAAAACTCTATAAAAACGACTTATGAGAACATCATCATAATAAAGCCGACCATGAGCATCGCACTCACAAGACAGATAATCAGACCGGCCAGCGCAAAACTTTTCGGGCGGCGCGCCAACCCGATACAGGAGCATACAAACCCGACAAGCCAACATCCCCACCCGAAAAAAGGCACCGGGCAGGCAACCGCCGACAGAACCGAAAAAACAAATCCGACCAGTCCGATCGCATTCGTATTCTTTCCCGACGTCACCCCTCCGGCAAATGAAGGAGGCGGTGGCGGCGGTAAGACCGGAAACAACGGCGGAGCAGGCGGTGGAACGGAAATAATCTCCGGCTCTTCCACAGGGATCGGAGGAGGTTCGTCCATTCGGGGATCGTAGCTGTCCATTTCGCTTATTCCTGATGATCAATAGGGGTGCTGTACTGCAGCAGTCTTTTCAGTTTTTATGCAGCTTATTTCTTAAGCGCGCACGATGCACATTTCTCGGCGATTTCAGTGAAGAAATCGTTGCCCTTGTCATCCACAAGGATAAACGCCGGGAAGTTTTCAACCTCGATTTTCCAGATCGCCTCCATGCCGAGTTCGGGATATTCCAGAAGCTCGACCTTCTTGATGCTGTTCTGCGCAAGCACTGCTGCCGGACCTCCGATCGAACCGAGATAAAAGCCGCCATGCTTGTGACACGCATCCGTAACCTGCTTGCTGCGGTTACCCTTCGCAATCATGATCATCGAGCCGCCGGCCGCCTGGAACTGATCGACATACGAGTCCATACGTCCGGCTGTTGTCGGGCCGAACGATCCTGAAGCCATCCCTTCGGGTGTTTTTGCCGGACCTGCATAATAGATCGGATGTTGCTTCAGATATTCAGGCATCGGCTCGCCACGGTCAAGTCTCTCCTTGATCTTGGCATGGGCGATATCGCGGCCTACAATGATGATCCCGTTCAGCGACAGACGCGTCGAAACCGGATATTTCGAGAGCTCGGCCAGAACTTCATTCATCGGACGGTTAAGATCTATACGTACAACTTCTCCCTCACCCTCCTTGCGCATATCTTCTGGAATAAGTTCGCCGGGGTTGGAATCGAGCTTCTCGATCCACAGGCCGTCGCGGTTGATTTTCGCCTTGACATTACGGTCGGCCGAACAGCTCACACCCAGACCCACAGGGCAAGACGCACCGTGGCGCGGCAGACGGATAACCCTTATGTCATGTGCGAAATACTTTCCGCCGAACTGTGCGCCAAGACCGATCTTGCGAGTCTCTTCGAGAAGCTGTTTTTCAAGTTCGCGGTCGCGGAACGCATGTCCGAGCTCATTCCCTTCCGAAGGGAGATTGTCATAATATTTGACCGAAGCCTTCTTGACCGTCGCGAGATTCATTTCGGCCGACGTTCCGCCGACAACTATCGCGATATGATAAGGCGGACATGCAGCTGTGCCCAGCGACTTCATCTTCTCGACAAGGAATGGAATCAGTGTCTTCGGATTGATCAGGGCTTTTGTTTCCTGATAGAGATAGGTCTTATTGGCCGATCCTCCGCCCTTTGCCACAAAAAGGAATTTATATTCATCTCCATCCACGGCATAAAGATCGATCTGAGCCGGAAGATTGCAGCCCGTATTCACCTCATCATACATATTCAGAGGCGCGTTCTGGGAATAACGGAGATTATTCTCGGTATAGGTGTCATAGACGCCCTTCGAGATTTTCTCTTCATCGTGGCCGCCTGTCCACACATTCTGACCCTTTTTGCCGATAACGATGGCTGTTCCGGTATCCTGGCAGAAAGGAAGCTGGCCTTTTGCTGCCACTTCCGCATTGCGCAGCATCGTAAGCGCCACAAATTTGTCGTTGGCGCTTGCCTCCGGATCGTGGAGAATCTTAGCCACCATTTCATTATGCTCGCGGCGAAGCATGAAAGCGTTGTCATGGGTTGCCTGGCGGGTAAGGACAGTCAATGCTTCGGGATCGACCACAAGCATTTCACGATCGCCCCACTTTTCAACTTTGACATAATCGGAAGTCAGGTGATAATATTCCGTAGTGTCAGCCGACATCGGAAACATTTCCTGATATTTGAACGGTTTCGTTGCCATAGATGGGAATGTAAATCTTTAGGTTAATAAACTTTCCCACAAAAATAACCATTTTTTCGCTAACCGCGAAAAAAATTCCCGATTGAAACAGTTTCTTTATCAAGAAACTCGCCTTGACTCACCTTTCCGCAAATAGCGCCGCCGAACACGGAAGTCTTCAGAACGGGACAGCCCCCTAACGACGGGTGACTGCAAGAAATCCCGATGGAACCGGGGTGGAAAAATCCATAAGTTCGCCCGACATCGGATGCTTGAAGCGGAGCGTGCGCGCATGAAGAGCCAGCCTATGTAGCGGCGACGCCTGTGCCCCATACTTCCGGTCGCCCGAAATCGGATGCCCCAGATCGTTCATATGGACACGGATCTGGTTCTTACGGCCAGTGTCAAGCTCAAGTTCCATCAGACTGAAACGGCCGCTGTTCTGGATTCGCTTGTAGCGGGTCACCGCAAGCTGCCCTTTCTCCGGATCGTCGGTCGAATAGACTTCATAACGCGATGTCTCGGCAAGATAACTGCGCACAACACCCTCAGCCTGCTCTACAACACCTTCGACAACCGCCACATAAGTGCGGTTGAGAACCATATTGTTCCAGTTGTGCTGCATGCGGTGCTTGGCCTCCTCGCTCTTCGCAAACATCATAAGCCCCGACGTGTCGCGGTCGAGACGATGAACTATGAAAATCTTATTGAGCGGATTGGACCATTTCACATAATCACGCAAAATCGAATAGGCAGTTCCGTCGGGAGTCTTGTCATTTCCCATCGACAGCAGGCCATAGCCCTTGTTGACGACAATGATGTCATCGTCCTCATAGACAATCTTGAGCCGACGATTGTAGAACACCCTGAACTCACGTGTGAAATTCACCTTGACAACGTCGCCCGGCTCAAGCGAAAGGTCAAACTGGCGCTCCGGCTTTCCGTTGACTGCCACCTGATTGTGTGCAAGCAGCTGTTTGACATACGTACGCTTTCGATCTGGAAGCGACAGAATAAGATGGTCAAGCAGACGCGTTTGCCCTGCAACAGGAAACTCTTTGATGACATCGGGCGACATGCCGCCACGGCGGTGCGCGCTGTTCTTTTGATTTCTGGCCATAAATCCGGACTTAGAGAGTGTTATTTTGTCTTGCGTGCTGAAGTGGAACGGCGTCCCGTGCCGCGACGCGGTTTGGAATCCTGCTCCTCGACGATCTTCAGACACTCTTCAATTGTAAGGGCCGCCGGATCGGCAACTGTCTTAGGGATCTTGTAGTTGCTCTTTTTATAGGAGATATAGACGCCATAGCGGCCATTTAGGATCTGAAGATCCTCATCTTCCGGAAACACCTTGACAACCTTCTTGCTGTCAGCCTCACGCTTGGCATTAATCAGAGCCACAGCCTCGTCAAGCGTCACTTCCATCGGAGAGATCTCCTTCGGCAGTGAAACAAACTTGCCTGCATGTTTCACATACGGGCCGAAACGCCCTACGGCAACCGAAACTTCCGAATCTTCATAATCGCCGAGAACCCGCGGCAGCTCAAACAGCTTCAGGGCCTCCTCAAGTGTAATGTCGAACACCGACTGCTCTTTTCTGAGCGACGCGAAACGTGGTTTCTCTTCATCCGTGCTTTCCCCGATCTGAACAACCGGACCGAAACGTCCGATCTTGACCGAAACCGGCTTGCCGCTGGATGGATCCGTTCCGAGAACCCTCTCGCCGACCTTATGCTCCAGACGCATGCCGTTGGCCCGCTCCACTTCCGGATGGAACACTCCATAGAAATCTCCGATCTCCTTTTTCCACATGGCCTGCCCCTCTGCAACGAGGTCAAAACGTTCTTCCAGATCGGCGGTAAAATTATAGTCGAGTACTTTCGGAAAATTCTCAGTCAGAAATTCATTGACCACCATTCCTATGTCGGTCGGCATAAGCTTGCCTTTGTCGGCGCCCGAAGTAACCGTCTGGGTCGTTTCGGTCACACTTCCCCCGGAAAGGACAATCGTTGTATAGCTTCGTTGCTCTCCACTCAGATCGCTCTTCTTGACATATTCTCGCTGCTGGATGGTCGAAATTGTAGGCGCATATGTCGACGGACGGCCGATTCCAAGCTCCTCCATCTTCTTGACCAGCGACGCCTCGGTGTAGCGCGGCGGATGCTGGGTATAGCGCTCTGTCGCAGCCATCTCGCCAAGCGACAGCTCCTCGCCACGGCTCACCTTAGGCAGCATTCCCTCCGGCATATCCGACTGCACATCATCCGATCCCTCGCTGTAGACACGCAGGAAGCCATCGAAACGGACAACCTCGCCCTGTCCGATAAAACTCTCACTGCGGGCCGATGGCTGGATTTCCACTGTTGTCTTCTCCAGTTCGGCATCTGACATCTGCGAAGCTATCGTGCGCTTCCATATCAGGGAATAAAGCCGGCTCTCCTGCGACGTGCCCTCGATCGTGTGGCGGTCGATATATGTCGGACGGATAGCCTCGTGTGCCTCCTGCGCCCCCTTGGTCTTGGTCTGATAGTTCCTTACCTTCAGATACTGCTCGCCCATCTCCGTCTTGATCTCATTGGCGATCGATGACAAAGCGAGTTTCGAAAGATTGAGCGAGTCGGTTCGCATATATGTTATATGTCCTGCCTCATAAAGATGCTGGGCCACCATCATGGTCTGTGAAACGGTAAAGCCAAGCTTGCGGGCCGCCTCCTGCTGAAGGGTCGAGGTCGTAAAGGGCGGGGCCGGCGACTTTTTAAGAGGGCGAACCGTAACGTCCGACACCTTGAATCCTGACTCTACACAATCGTCAAGAAACTGCCGGGCCTCGCTTTCTGTTGTCAGACGCCGCGAAAGTTCCGTCTTGACAGTCTGTCCGCCAGGAGTGACAAAACGGGCAGTCACCCGGAAATATGGTTCCGGATTGAATGAACGTATCTCCATCTCGCGCTCCACTATCAGCCTGACGGCTACCGACTGCACCCGGCCGGCCGACAGAGCCGGCTTGATCTTCTTCCATAAAACCGGCGACAGTTCAAACCCGACAATACGGTCGAGCAGACGGCGCGCCTGCTGTGCATCGACCAGATTCAGATCTATCTCACGCGGATTCTCAATGGCATTCAGGATAGCTGGCTTCGTTATCTCATGAAACACGATGCGGCGCGTCGTTTCCGGTTTCAGGCCAAGAACCTCATAGAGATGCCAGGCTATAGCCTCCCCCTCGCGGTCCTCATCCGATGCAAGCCAGACCATCTTGGCCTGCGATGCCGCCTTCCGGAGCTTATCGACAATCTCAACCTTGTCTGCCGACACTTCATATTCCGGCTCAAAGGAATGGTTTCCGCCAATGGCAAAGTCTTTCTTGCTCAGATCCCGAATGTGACCGTAGCTCGACATTACCTTAAAATCCTTACCTAAAAATTTCTCTATGGTTTTTGCCTTGGCAGGCGACTCCACTATAACGAGATTGTTGATTGATGCCATTTTTTTTAATATGCAAGTCAGAGAGCGCGAAGAGCCGCACTCCCTGATCCTTTTTTTACTTGAATTGATTTCGGTGGCAAAATTATGAAAAGTTATCCATAATCCTGTTCGCAGAAATGAATTTTTAACATTTGACCGGTCATTCCGGTTGCAGTCCGCTACTTTCTGACCATCATTCCGGAAGCGACATCTCCGGCAGCCTGCGTGCCCAGGCTGATAGCTGCGATTGCGAGGGCAAACGCAATCGTATTGCCCGGCCCGTTGCCGGTAACGAGCGTGTCGAGCGCAACTACCGGATCGCCCGTCATCACGCCTGACTCGACCATCGATTCAAAACCGGGATAGCACGTAGCCTTACGTCCGTGAAGTATGCCCAGCGGCGCAAGCACAACGGCAGGCGACGCACAGATCGCCGCAATGCGCCCGCCATTTTCATAATGGGTTGTCAGCATCTCGTTCAGCTTCCCGCATGAAGCCAGATTCGAAGCGCCGGGCATTCCGCCCGGACAGATTAGCCACTCTGTCTCTGGATCAAGTTCGACTTCATTGATAGTGCGGTCTGCTGTCACGACAACTCCGTTGGCGCCTGTAGCCTGCCCGTCGGGGTTGATTGCGACCGTGTTGACCGTCATGCCGCAGCGACGCAACACGTCAACCGTAGCAACTGCCTCGATTTCTTCAAATCCGTCGGCAAGAAAAAGAAAAGAGTGTTTCATATCAGGATATCTATGTTATTAATATACGCGTTCCGCTCTCGTTGATTGACAAACACCTGGTGTGTTGTGTTGCAAAGATAGAAAATCTTCGTGACTTATTAACCATCCGCCATGCCCGAAGTTCACTCCACATAGCACATTTCTATATGTCCGATCAGCAGATCGGCCGAAAACATGACCGGAACACGGCTTTGACGGTCTATCTGGCATGTGACCGGATAACGGTCCGGCTCTCCCTCATACGTGTACTGAAAAACAATCTCATAAGTCTGGGTCGAAAAACCGCCGTAACTGTAATTGGCCGGTCCGTTATAGGTGATGTAAAGCGGCTTGTCCTCGCCGTCGTCGACAACCGGGACAACCAGGCGTGTTCCAGGTGTCATTTTGTCAAAATCAAGAGTCTTCGCATAATAAAATATGCTCAGCATATTCGACATGACGGTCACTGCCTCCATCGTTTCCGGACTGGCGTCAAGAGTCCCGCCTCCATATATGTCCTTAAACCGGTGGCGGCCCGAATCCGACCCGGCTTCCGGCTTGCTGTAGACTCCCTGTATCGAATTGACAGTCTCCCTGCTCGCCACATCGCCCGGAGAGAATGTCGCAGCCAGCGAACTATGCACAGTATAGATCCGGCCGCCCCACGGAATGCTATGACCATTGAGCGACCCGTAGAACTCCGGTCCCGACGTATGGTAAGTGACATAGCCGTGACCGGCTATTTTGTTTATAAGCCCCCAATGATAGATGACATCATAGCCGACACTCGTCCGCGGAATGTCGACCATGGCGTTGCCGGCCAGAAAAACAAGCAGCACAGCTGCAATTGTCAGAACAGTGCGTTTCATAATTAAGCTCAGTGGATAAGAGAGCGTTTGGATTTAAATCAAATTAAGACTGAGAGTGTTTTTTGAGCGAATTCAGCGAGTTGAAGAAGGAGCATAGCGGGCTATGCGACTGATGAGACTTGGCTGAATCCGCCAAAAAAGACCTCAGGATTATTTTGAAGTTTCTGCCGTTCATGCGTATTACTGTTAACGCGGTTTAAATTCAAACACTCTCTAAGTAATTCATACTGTATCTAACATCCGGCATCCGCCTATTGTTTCAAAAAAAGCAGCCGTCACCGAAGCTGTCCGGCTTCGGTAACGGCCTATGGATACTGTTGCCTTCCCGCGTCGGTCAGCCCTGATGGGTCGGACGCAGAAGGTCATTGACTGTCTTGACCGGATTGAACGTCGCGATGGGCACCTCGACAAAAGCAGTGTTCCAGTCGCTCATCGCCCCGTTCCACAGACCCGGAAGCTCCATTGCGCGGAGCTCCTTGCCATGGCTCGACTTCGAGGAGATGAATCCCGTGTCCGGATCGACATAACGCGTAAGGTCATACTTGTCGCCATTGCGGTCCTTCACATAGCAGACAAGATCCACCGGATTGAAATGGGTGGCCGAAGCGACCATCTCCTTATATTTTTCATTCGACGGATCGATCTGCGTACTTTCAAGTATCTGAAGCGAAGCCGACCCGTCGCGGTTGAACGCGATAAACGGACCGCCGCCCGGCTCTCCTTCATTCTTGACCATTCCGCAGACACGCAAAGGCCGGTTAAGCTTCTCATGGACATACATCGCCACATCCGTATCATTCATCCCGTCAATCGACCGGTCCGAAATCGAAAAGGACGTATGCAGGAAATGGAGCATCTCCTGAAGCGTTCCGCGATTGTAGTCGCCGGTGGCAAGCTGCTGCAGATAAGCTTCGATCTGGTCGTGGAGAAGAATCATATACCCCCCGAGAACCTGCTTGTATCTCACTGTCGGCTCTCTGAGCGTGTCAGGGACAACATTGTCTATATTCTTGATAAAAACAACAGTTGCATCAATATCATTGAGATTCTCGATCAGCGCGCCGTGGCCGCCCGGACGGAACAGAAGATGCCCGTCCTCATGAAACGGAGTATTGTCCGGATTCACCGCAACCGTATCCGTCTGGGGCTTCTGCTCGCTCAGTGAAACATGATAGCTGACACCTCGCTCGGTCGACATCTTCGGCGTAACCTCGGCAATTTTCTCCTCGAAAAGCCTGCGGTGATTCGACGAAACCGTGAAATGCATCTTGACTTCGCCGGCCCCGTTGGCTGCCGTCTGCGCACCTTCTGCAAGCTGCTCCTCTATCGGCGTACGGCTTCCTGTTTCATAGCGGTGAAACTTCAGCAATCCCTTGGGCAACCCGCCGTAATTCATACCTTCCGGCTTGATGATCGCCGCAATCAGATCCTTAAAACGACCCTCCGACTTCAGATCCGCCACACTCTTACCATACAACGCGGCTGTCGTCGCATTCAGATCATCGTAAAACGCCACCTTCTCGATATCCGCAATCAGACGCGCCACATCCGACCCCTCGGCCGGAACTTCAGCATCGCCGTCAACAAACTCAAACAACGCTTTGAACATTCTCGACGCCGCGCCCGACGCCGGAACAAACTTGCACACATCACCTCCAGCGGCCAGAAACTCCTTCCAGCGGCAAATGGCTCTGTCCTCTTCCTCGGGCGAAAGAACCTCGATTCCTTGCCCCTGGCGTGCGGCATTCTTTATTTTCAGATAAGGGAATCCGGTCTTGAACCGGCTAAGCTGGGCCTCGACCTGCGAGGCATCCATTCCACGCTCTTCGGCGTAGGCAAGGTCTTCAGGGCTTAACATACTCAGTTTTTCATTTATATTTGATAAAATTTTAACAACCCCAAAGCTACAAATTTTTTCGCTATTTTCCTCCCGGCTGACATCATTTTTCATTTCTCGGGTCAAACTTTCGGATAATTCTGCTTAAATTTGCATCCCGAATCAAAAACCGAGCAAACAAATCCAACCATTTCATTATGTTGAATTATATTATTTGGAACGCAAACCCGGAAATCATATCCAACCCTATAGCCGTCCGGTGGTACGGCATGATGTTCGCCGTCGGATTCCTGATCGGCTACGAAATAGTCGCCCGGATGTTCAGACACGAAGGCGCTCCCGAACGCTGGCTCGGAATCCTGCTGCTCTGGACTCTCGCAGGAACTGTCATCGGAGCCCGGCTCGGACATGTTTTCTTCTACGAATGGCAATACTACAGCGCCCACCCTGCCGAAATCATTAAAATCTGGAACGGTGGACTCGCTTCCCACGGCGGAACAATCGGAGTCATCATAGGTGTCCTGTGCTTCTCATACTTCACAACAAAACGAAGCCCGCTCTGGACCTTCGACAGGCTGGTCATTCCGATAGCGCTCGTCGGAGCAATGATACGCACCGGCAACCTCATGAACTCCGAAATTTTCGGCGGACCAACCTCCCTCCCATGGGGCATGTGGTTTGTCCGGTCGCGCGAATGGCACGCCATGTATGAAGGAATCGCCTGCCATCCCACACAGATCTACGAAGCGCTCTGCTATCTGATCCTTTTCGTCGTCCTGATGTGGATGTACTGGAAAAAGAACCTCGAGAGCCGGCCCGGACTCATCTTCGGAGTTTTCCTCATCGGAATCTTCCTCCCGCGATTCCTGATCGAATTCATCAAAAACGACCAGGTTGCATTCGAAGCCGACATGATGCTGAACATGGGGCAATTGCTGAGCATCCCATTCATCCTGCTCGGTGTGGCCATGACCGTCTACGCCATGATGCGCCCGAAAGTCGCGCTCTCATTCCCCGACAGATTCGCCGACGAACCACAAAGCCAAAAGAAAAAGAAATAACAGACCGTAACTCATGGCAGATATCATTTTTATCAGCGGAATCGACACCGACGCCGGCAAAACCTACGCCACTGCCCACCTTGCCGCACTTTTCGCCAACGAGGGCCGATCGGTCATAACACAGAAATTCATCCAGACCGGTTGCTCCGGATTCTCTGAAGACATCGAAGCCCACCGACGGCTGACAAATTCCTGTCTATTGCCCGAAGACCTCGACCACACAACCGCTCCGATAATCTTCTCATACCCCGCGTCCGCTCAGCTTGCCGCTGAATTGGACGGCAAAAAGATCGACCTCGACATCATCGACCGGGCAACAGCCAAACTTGCCGAACGCTACGACGTAGTCCTGATCGAAGGCGCCGGCGGACTGATGGTTCCGATCACCGACACCTATTTCACCATCGACTACATCGCCTCGCGGCATCTCCCCGTTGCACTGGTGACCAATGCCACCCTCGGTTCCATCAACCACACGATCCTTTCCCTCGAAGCGCTCGCCTCAAGATCGATCCCGCTCCACAGCATCCTCTACAACTCCCACTTCGACCACATCGATCCGGTCATAGCGGCCGACACTCGCCGCTTCATCAGCCAATACGCCTCCCGGCTCCACCCCGGAACTCCAATAATCGACATCCCGTCGTTCCAAACAAGCAACGAACAATAACCTATGCCCGACAACCGATTTTCGATCTCTATCCCAAAAGACATCCTGTCGACACTGCCGCTCGTACGCTTCAGCGGACGGATCTCGATCATCGACTCCCCGGCAATGGCAAGGCAGGCCATAGCCTTCCTTGCATGCCAGTCTGCCGTCGGTTTCGACACCGAAACCAGACCCAACTTCCGTAAAGGACAAAACCACAACGTATCCCTCATCCAGATTTCCACCGCTGCCCACGCATTCCTTTTCCGGATCAACAAAACCGGAATAATCCCCGAACTGCGCCAATTCCTCGAAAACCCCGACGTCGCAAAAATCGGACTCTCCCTGAAAGACGACTTCCACAACCT
>JAIDXA010000247.1 GCA_029058705.1 Paramuribaculum sp.
GCATATTCTAAGATCGGATAGTATTTACCATCTTATTACAGCGTTGGGTTTTATAGCCATCATTCTTATAATTGCATATAGCCGACCTGTATAAATCCCCACTGGAGATTCTAAAAATACATCTGTATAAACTCAGTATTTGCAAGTATATAAAGAATATACCGATTGATGATAAAATACAGAATGTAATGGATTTTTTTGATTCCTGATGCAGTCTTTTATAGATTTGAGCATCTATAAAAAACAAGTTTGAATCTATGGATATTCTACGCCTTGTCGAACAATGTAAATCAGGAGAAAAAGAAGCTTTTGGTCAACTTTATCAAACCTATCTTCCAACGATGAGGAAGATAGTTGCATATTATATCCATGACTCTGATGCGGCCTGGGATATTTTGCATGATGGTTTTTTAATCGCATTTACATCGATAGGCTCGCTTAACAATAACGCGAGAGTTGAAACATGGCTTGCAACCATAATGAAGAATCTGTCTCTTCAATATCTAAAAGGTGAATCCTATCTTTTGACTGTACCGATGCATGACATTGACTTACCGGATAATGAGATCAGCGATTCAGACAGTGTTGAATGCCTGGCATGGGATGATCTTGATAAAATTATCAATGAATTACCGGAAGGATATGGAAGCGTTTTCAGGCTTGCGGTTTTGGATGGGCTTTCTCATAAGGAGATAAGCGGGTTGCTTGGAATTGCGCCTCATTCGTCCTCTTCACAACTTTCCCATGCAAAAGCTATGCTAAGACGTCTGATAATAGACTATCGGACAGCCATGGGTGTTTTTTTACTTATTGCCATTATTGCATATTTCCGGTACGAGATATTCAAATATCGAATGGAATCATTCCCGACGCCTGAAATATGCACTGGTGCTTGCATGTCTGTTGCCACCGGTGTGGATTCAGTGTCCATGCTCGATAAAGAACGGCAGAATTCGTCATCCAAGTCTGTGTCCATCAATAAACCGATTCAAAAACAACTGTCGCATGAGAGTCTTGCAGAAGTTTCAATTAGGGAAGATAGTGTGGGTGCAACTGTTAATGAAAATATTGGCAGAGACAGCATAAGTAGGACAATCTTCACAATTGACAGGGATAATTTTGTCGCAAAGGAGAATTTATTGCAATTGCCGCGGCCTAAAACATCCGGATGGACATTGGCGTTGGTGTCATCCGGCAATGCCGGACAAAATGACATTAGCCGTTACCGCATTCCTAATCCCGGTCTTCCAGATACAGAAGCTCCTGACGGGGAGATTGAGGTGACTGAGAAGGCACACCATCAGATGCCTATTGTAATAGGTCTGTCCATAAATAAAACCGTCAGTTCACGATGGAGTTTTGAAACAGGTGTCAGATACACCTACCTTCGTTCAGAATTTCTTTCGGAGAGCAAGCTGAAGCATACAGAAACGATTCAGCGAATACATTATTTAGGCGTACCTTTTAAATTCAATTACCGCATATTCACATATGGTGGTCTCTCGATATATGGTCAGGGTGGTGGAGCGCTGGATATCCCCGTAAACGGAAGTCAGTCTGTGTCTGAATGTCTTCCCGAATGGGGAAATCAAAATAAGAGGTCTGTTAATGCCCCGTTGCAATGGTCGGTTGAAGGTGGCCTGGGGGGGCAATATCGACTGACGTCATCGTTCAGTATCTATGTGGAACCATCGTTGCGCTATTATTTCAATTCCGGATCAGAGATTGAAACGATACGTCAGAAGAGGCCATTGGAGTTGACAATGCCAATAGGTCTGAGGCTGACATGGTAGAAAAAGGTAGTCTGCCAAATGCAGTCTTTTGACTGGGATTCTATCTATAGAGTGGAAAATCAAATCTGTACGACAATGCATGAAATGAACCGTTACAAAGAAGTTGTATGCCTGATTGCCTTGGTGTTTTTTATTTCCTGTACGTATGGGACAGGAGTGCCGGAACCGATGCCCCCGTTGTCAGTCTCAATTTCCGGAACACTGCCGGTTTTGTATATTGAGACAGAAAATCATAAACCTATCTTGTCAAAAGAGGAATATGTGACGGCAACTTATCGGCTTGATCCGATGGGTGCGGAAGGGGTGAAACCGATCGGATCGGAAGCAGATCCTCTGCCAATGCAGATACGGGGTCGGGGGCATTCATCATGGAAAGGACTCAAAAAACCCTACAAGATAAAACTCGGTAAAAAGACGGAAATAATGGGTATGCCGAAGAACAGACACTGGGCTCTGCTGAAACCGACTGAGAACACGGTGGCAGGATTGTTTCTGGGCAGACTGCTGGAGATGGCATGGACACCGGACTTCCGTCCGGTAGAGGTCGTGTTGAACGACGATTATATCGGCCTGTATTTTCTGACTGAAACAATCAGGATAGACGAAAATCGTGTCAATATCCATGAGCAGCAGGATCAAGAAACCAATCCGGATAAGATAACAGGAGGCTGGCTTGTGGAAGTTGACAACTACCATGATGAGTGCCAGATTACCATACCTGAAAACAGCGGGTGGAATCTGACACTTCGCTATCATTCTCCCGAAGACCTTTCGTCTGCTCAACTGCAATGGCTTACCGATGAGTTCAACGCAATCAACAAGGCTATATATTCCACAGACAAAACATCAACGGCATGGGAACAATATCTTGATGTTGAAAGCATGGCCCGGTTCTTTATATTACAGGAAGTGATGGATAATCCGGACGGATTTCATGGCAGCTTCTATCTTCACAAAGACTTGAAGGACAATGCACGATGGGTTGCAGGTCCTGTATGGGATCTGACATGCTACAACCGTGAAAAGACAGACTATACATTCAGAATGAAAGCCCACTATGGTTTTACTCCCCATTGGATAGGCGAGATAATCCAGTATGACAACTTTTGCAGGACGGTAGAAGAGATATGGAATGACGTCTATCCCGAAAAACTGACAGAAGTGTTTGACCATATTGACGATGTTGTGCCGTCTCTTGGAAAAGCATGGCGGAATGACAGTGAGAGATGGAACGATGACCCTTCACAGACGGCGGAATTGAGAGCCGACAGGGTAAAGACAGCATTGCTCCGCAATATGAACTGGTTTGATTGTCATCTTCCGTCCGGCAAGAAATGACTTAGAGTATGTTTGGATTTAAACCGTGTCAACAATAAAACGGATGATAGGTATAGACTTCATAAAATCCTCTCAATTAATTCCAGAACTAAATTTAAACAGTTTCTTATCTGATTGTTTCCTGGATCCAGTTGAATAGGTCGTCAAGGTTGTAGTCGCCGCTATGCGGTCGATTCCATGGGATGAAAAAGTTGACATCGTAGCCGGCATTGCTCAGTTTTGTGGCCAGATTGACCGGCACAAGGAATGAGGTGTCGCGGTCCTTGGCTCCGTGACGGATATACCAGTGTTCCGCGGTTCCTTTGCGGACTGTGTCGCCGATGAAATCCATAGGGTTCATCAGTTTGATCCGGTTCTGTAATTCCGGACTCAAAGTGGCTTTGTCGTTGCCGGTGTGTTTGCGAAGGCTGTATTCAGTAAAATTTGATGGAGTGCCTTCCGTGTTGCCGAACACGCGGTTCTCCGGAGTGGCTGACGCTCCCAGAACCCCATAGGCATCAAATGCCGGCGGTGTCTTCAAGGGTGTCTGTGTAGCGACATACGACAGGTATTTCACCCAGTCGACATCAGTGACATAATCGGTATATTCGGTTTTTCTCGGCGCTCCGCCTTCCATGACAGGCCGGCCAGCCGGCATTCCGCCATTGACTGGTGCCGAACCAAGCCGCTGGGCAAACGTCGGACGCGGTTTCTGATAGCGCACTATTCCTATCGTGTCCGGAATCTCGCAGCCTTCTTCAAGAGCCTTATGTGCCGATGCCATGATGAATGTCTTAAGGAAATCCATATAGTTGTCGGCTGTAACGGAATTGCCGTTTGTATCTTTCAGGTTGAGCGAATTGATGTATGCGGGACACTGAGCCGCAAGTTCATCTGAAACAGCAATCTGAGCGGCATCAAGATGTCTGACGCCTGTGTTCGTGCATCCATACAGCCATTCATATTCCATGTCGGCATGGTTTAGATCAGTTATCGGGCAATAGCAGATTGATGCAAAGACTGCATCGGAAGCGTCGGCAGCCCCCATTTTCTTTAGATATGGCTCGTAGTCTCTGACATCGCCTGTTGCACCTTGCAACGCCGACATAGCGCCGCCGGCGCTCGTTCCATCTGTGAAAATCAGATTGGAATTGCCCGGGATGAGATTGTCATTGTAATGCAGATATCGTGTGGCTGCCTTCAGATCCAGAAGTCCGTTTGGTGCGATTCCGGTTGATACTGTCACTCCATTGTCAGTTACGGTGGAACCGTTTCCCCTCGCTCCCGGAATACAGAGAATGAATCCTTCGGAAAGAGCCCGGCCGGTGGCATCAGCCACTGAGGGAGTTCCCGCGGGCGAAGCCATATATCCACCGACATTGTTGCGCATCAGAATGGGTGTTTTTTCATCCGGCCGGTCTTTTCTGTCAAGAGGAACATAGAGGTTCAGGGTCTGATAGGCGGAATCTTCGATGTTTTTGACATAATAAATGCCCTCATAGGCTTTATATTCTATTTTTGCCCCGTCAGGCATAGTCAATGATTTGAGTTCATAGTTGTCCGGATCAAATTTCAGCGGGTCGGTGGCGTGGATTGATGAGACTGTCGCCATCAGACCGATTAATGCAAAAAGTTTATGTTTCATTGTAATATGGGGTTATATGTTAACGGACCCCGATCCATAACTATCCTGTCGTCACAGACGTAGCATTGAGCTATAGGCAGAATCCACATGTCTTATCAACGTATTTTATATGTTGTTGTTTTGTTGGGAATCAAATAATTAAGTGGGGTGTTGCGTTCGCCATCAAACAGATGCCGTTTGCCGTCAGGTGCTAAACTTTTCAGCACTCAGGTGTCTTTTAATCATAAAAAGCGTTTCAACAAGACATGAACAAACTTCGAATAAAATTCAGTACAATGGTCATAGCCGGCATGTTATTTGCGATTCCGTCTATGGCGTCATGCAGCAGCAAGAACGCTACTGCCCCCGCGGCTGACAGTCGGCAGAGTGTGGAATCCCGGAGCGGCCGTGGAGGCAAGCCCGGCGGCCCGCAGTTGGGGACTCCCGGCGGCGGCCCGGTGATAGATAAGAGCGGGGATGCCGTTCTGCAGGCAATGATCAGATCCGAGGTCCCTCTGTTCAAGCAGTTGGAGTATAGGGATTCTTTGACCGGAAAGACAATGCGCTATAACCTGTTTACACCGCGGAATATTGATGATTCAAAAAAATATCCTCTGGTTCTGTTTATGGCCGATGCCAGTACACCCGGAACGGATGTGACACGACCGCTTGTGCAGGGCTATGGCGCTCTCGTGTGGGCCACGGATGCATGGCAGAAAGAACACCCTTGTTTCGTACTCGTGCCCCAGTATTCTGGGGTGGCGGTAAACGATGCCTATGAACACACAGACGAAGTCGACATGGTGGCGCGTCTGGTAAAACAGATTTCTCGGAATCCCGCTGTTGACCCTGACCGGCTCTATACGACCGGGCAATCGATGGGAGGCATGATTTCGATGTATTACAATTCGGCTTATCCAGATCTGTTTGCTGCCTCTATGTTTGTTGACTGTCATTGGGACAGCTCGACTTTCCCAGAGCTGGTGAAACATAAGTTTGCATTCATAACGGCCGGTAAAGCCGGTACGTTCGGCGCTCTCGAAAAGGCTGCAACGGATGCCGGAGTGAAATATGAATACATTGAATTCAGCGCCCGGTTGCCGCAGACGGAGCAGGACAGCCTGGCTGCCGCCGAACTTGCCAAGGGCGCTCCGATAAACATAATCAACTTTGAGTCCGGAACTGTGCTTCCGGAGGATGGGAAAGGCAGTGAGCATATGTATTCGTTCGATTATGCCTATCGCCTGACCCCTGTTCGAGAATGGATGTTCATGCAAAGCAGATAGAGCATCTCCACATGGTGGATGAGACAAGCGAAGAGGGTGCTGCGGCACCCTCTTTCAGTTATGCCGGAGATGCCTTTATTCTCAGGCCGTCTTTACGGATCACAAACGAAAGCAGAAGCGAGACGAAGGAACAGATTGACATAACGGTATATGTGGAAATCTGGATCTGGCCGATTCCTACCAATGGAGTGACGAGTCCTCCGAACAGGAATCCGGTCGCGCCCACAATTGCCGAAGCCCATCCGATCATGGCTTTTCCTTCGGTCATTGCCAGTGTTGTCGAGGAGGTGAAAACCATTCCGACAGAAAACAGCATAATGAATACGAAGATTTCATAGCCCCAAAATCCGAATCCAAAGTAATAGTTTATGAACTGGAACAACGAACAGAAAAGCATTCCGGCACACCCTATGCGGGAGGCATTTGAAATTTGTCTGAGTTTCAGCGAAAGCATTGAGCCGCATCCGATTCCCAGTGAATTGATTCCAAACAGGATTCCGAACATCAGCTCCGACAATCCGAAGTCATTCTGAAGAATGAAGGATGCGGAAGATATATAGCCGAACAGAACGGCATTGGCCATTCCGAAAATAAGCACATGACGCATATAGGCCGTGTTCCTCAGCAGCACTGCCGCCTGAGCGAACAGGCTTGTCAACGATCCGGTATAGCGCTTTTGCGCGGGATGGGACTCGCGGAACGGTAAGCAGACAACGTAGAGGATGATGCCGATTGCAAGAAGTATGCAGAAAATTCCTTTCCATCCGATCGATTCGGAGAATAATCCTCCAATGACCGGTGCGGTCACCGGAGCAATTCCATTTATCGCACCGATTATGGCCAGTGTTTTTGCAAGTTCACGGCCGCTGTAGCAATCTGTGGCGACGGATCGCGAAAGCACAACGCCTCCAGCTCCACCAAGTCCCTGAAAGAAGCGGCAAACGTTCAGGATTTCCACGGTAGGGGAGAATATGCTTGCTACGGTCGAAAGTATGAATAGAATGAGGGCGCTCTTGAGAAGCGGCTTGCGTCCCAGGCGGTCGCTGAGTGGTCCGAAGACAAGCTGTCCGGCCGCAAGCCCCAGGATGCATGCCGCCAGACTCATCTGAACCGCCGATGCAGTTGTCTGGAATTCCGTTGTCATGGCCGGAAGAGCCGGGAGATACATGTCTGTGACCAAAGGCGGAAAAGCCGCCAATGCGCCAAGCAGAAGATAAAGATAGACAAGATACTTTTTACTGAATTTACTTTCCATGATGAAATATGTCATTACAAAATAAAAGCTTGTTGACAGACTCAACAAGCTCTTATATATTACGCGATTAATTAAAATCTGGTGGCTTTCAGAATGAAAAATTAATCATTTATTCCGACATTTCGCATTTTTTGGACGACGCAGATGCTTTATCCATATATAGTAGCCGGTCAATGGAAGGCTGGCTCCGAGCAGCGCGCCCAAAAGCCATAGAATGCGGGTCAGCATACCACCGAGACATCCTGTATGGATCGAGTAGATCCATCCGCGCAGCTTGTCGGCCGGCAGGGTTTCGGCATAGGTGGCCACAGGGATTATTTCACCGGAGCGGCGATTGAAACTGTATTTGTCCGACGCACGGTTGTTTCCTGTTGTACCGAGTGTCACAGTGGCTGTTTCCTGACCTATCGTGATCTGAGGGGCATCAGGATTGTCGGCCTTCAGCTCGTCATAGACTTTTTGCCAGCGGCCGAATTCCGAACGGTGGCGTCCGCCTCCATGGCCTCCGCGACCCTCGCGGCCTTCGCCGCCGTGCCTGCCACGGCCATCTCCGCCTTCACGATGCCCGCGGCCTTCGCCTCCACGTCGTTGACCGTCTTTTTCATCATTTCCTGTATGAGCCTGAGCCTGTGCAGATGCGGTGTTGCGGGGTGTGTGCTCTACGCCACACACGGCATAGAACGCCGTGCGATACCAGTTGAATGACCATGTAAGACCGGTCAGAGCCATGGCAAGGACAAAAACCAGGGCATACATTCCGCCCGCAACGTGCAGTCCCTTCCAGAAGCCTTTCCATCCTTTCGAGAAAGATATTGAAAGGCTGCCGCGCAGGTTTTTTCTTGCACGCGGCCACCAGATGACGATGCCGCTGACAAGCGCTATGACAAAGACAAGAGTCGAAATTCCGACGAGCAGTTTGCCGATTTTCATTCCGTCGCCGTGGGGATTGGCGCTGTCAAGAAGCCAGCGGTGAAGTTTGAACATCGTTGAGAAGAAACCGAGACGTTCATACTTTCCGGTTATCCGGCCCGTGTACTGGTCAACAAAAACCGATGCACGGCGGGGTTTCGACAGGTTTACCTGATAGGTTCTGCTGTTGTCATTGAACACTGTGACGCCGGTAATCGACACGCTGTCGGGGAGGGTTGACTTTACTCCGTCGAGAAGGTCGTTCATCGGAATAACATCGCCCTTTACCTCTGAAACATAGTACACGTCACTTTTGATTGTCCGTGTGATCTCTGGCTCAAAGATAAGCATTGCGCCTGAAAAGCAGACTAATGTGATTATGATGCCGAACGGGACGGACAGCCAGAGATGAATCTTGCGAAAGAACTTTATCATGATGTCTTATTTTGCCGGAGTCATGAAACCGAAGCCGGTGATATCGGTGGCGGCTATCGACACACCTTTGACTGCCTTTGCGGTAGTTGTGTTGATGGCATAGATGGCCGGCTGTTCATTCTCCACATTTATGGGTATATATACGTTGCCGTTCTGATTATAGACCGTTTTTCCGATAGAGGAGACATTTTCAGGCAATCCGGTGACGTAGGTCAGTTTCTTTGATGATGCATCGAAAACGGCAAGTTCGGTCGCTGCCGGGCTGGACTCGGTCAGAGCGCGGTCATACATGATCAGCAGGAAGCAGTTGCCGCCGGCAGGCCAACAGCGCATGAACGAGCGGTTGCCACCGGGAGTCTGCGCCTCGATGTTGCAGTAATAGTCGTCGAACTCGGTTTTTCCGGCCGGAATGCGGCAGACACCGGCCGGAAGCGTTGTTTTCTGGGCATCGTCGGTCATTGTTTTGGCATAGCTTGCCGAGAATACATAGATGTCACCGTTGTCGGCCGCCCAGACAGTCTGGTAGTATTGTGAACGGTATCGGCCGCATGGAGTGCTTATCTTGTCGGTTGTTGCAAGTTTGGGGTTGAGCAGGTCCGCGTTGTCATAGATAGCCACCCAGCATTCGTCAGGATACTGCGTTCCGACAAGTTCGCCGGCCTTGTAGGATCCGCCGCCGTTGCCGCCGGCTGTAGTATGGACAAGATGCTCGTTGCCGGGTTTGATATAACGACCGTTATCCACGGCGCTTCCGTAGGGGCTCAATCCCATAGGAACAACTCCGCAGTAGAGTCGTGTGCCACTTTGTTCGGCACCGGACAGTGTGACGTACTCGCCGTTGTTGAGGAAGTTCTCCATGCTGTAAAGGCCGGTCGAGGTATCATTCTCTCTTTTTGTCTCATTGACTACATTCAGGTATGTCGCCAGAAGAGTCATCGGGCGGTTACCGTTTGCATCGGCAAATTTTTCAGGGCCCTCGCCAGTCGACATGGTGATGATGTCATCGTTGTATGTGCCATAGGAAGAGAATCGGCTGATGTTGTATTCAGTGCTGCGGGCTTCCATCTGGCCTCTGCTGTTCAAGATGTAGCTGCGGGTTGTGCCTGCATTTTGCTGATTGTAGGTGAGGGCATAAAGATAGTCCTTGTAGAAAACCCATTGGGTCGCACCATCGTTCAGCAGACCGTTGTTGACGGTTGTCAGATTTCCCTCATCGAGGCTTTCGCCGGTAAGGAGAACATAGGATGTTGCATTGGAGCCCTGAACTGTCGTGGCGAAAACGAAATTACCTTTGCTTTCAACCGAATTGTTTCCGCCCGGTTCGTCATTTTCCGAACATGCAGTCAGAATAAGGGCCGGCATCAAAGTCGAGGCCATGATGCGCCAAATTGATTTTTGTGTCATATTGATATAATTATTGATTTAGTTTCCGAAATAAATCCTGAACTTTCCGTAGAATGCACGTCCGGCTTTCTGAAGGCTGAAATTGTCATAAAGTCGGGCATTGGTGAAATTGCGGCATTCGAACGACAGGTTGTAGCGGCCGTTCTTTATGCCGTATGAGAACGTCAGATTGTGGGCAAACTGGTCCGGCACCATATAATCGCTGTTGTTGGAGCCGATGTTAGACGTGTAATAACAGAACTTACGGGTGTACTGGTTGTCATAAGTAACGGTAAGCACATTGCTTTTTCTACCCAGGCCATGCCAGTAGAAACTCAGGTCAGAGTCGGCGAACATGTATGGGAGATTAGGCATGCGTTCGCGGTATGACAGGTTTTCGGCTGTGCTGCCCTGGGCTGTGCGCATGTTGTCGCGGACATTCATCTGGGTGAAGTTTGCACCCACACTCAGCCATCTTGAGAAACTGTATCGGGCCGATACACTGATGCCTTTGGTGTCGACTTTGCCGTAGTTGACATACGTTGCCGCCGATTTGCCTCCGGAAAGCGCAAGGATATTGCGCTGGATGTAGTCGCGGGTGTCCCGGTAGATGAGACCAGCCTCTACATAGATTATATTTTTCCCGAACGCTGTATTGTAGCTGAGATTCAGGTTGATGTTGTGGCTTGCTTCCGGTTTCAGGGCAATGTCACCGACTTCAAGATCTTCGTCGCCGAACATTTCTTCAATGGTAGGCAACCGGTAGGCTTTCTCGTAGGATGCTTTCATCTGGAAGCCCAGCGGCATGAACCATGTTCCGGCAGCGCCATAACCGAAATAGTCGATAGAACGTGAAGTGAGGGTGTAGACGTCCTGTGCCGATGTCGTTGCAATTGGTCCGGATACGTATTGATGATACTGTTTTCCGAAAACAGAGAGATTAAACTTGGAGTTGGGCATGTATCTGTAGGAAATTCCGGCGATATTCTTGCTTGTCGTCTTGCGGAATTCATCTTTCGAAGGCGGCGATGTCAGCAGATTTTCGTTGGATCGGTTGAACGCGTTGAATACATCGTTGACAGTGAACGTATGGTTTTCGTTCAGACGGTAGTTGGCCGTAAATGCGGCCGACCAGTTGTTGTTTATTGCCTTGGCCAGCTGATATGACTGTTCGCCGGGCGAGTTGCGGGCAACGGATTCTCCCCGCCAGTTGTATCTGATCGATGCGGTGTCGACGTTTGTGGTTATTCCACGGTTGTAGTTTGCGTTGAACGAGATGTCAAGTCCGGACGTCAGCAGATTTCGTTTGCCATATTCGACAGACGGCATCAGCGTGTAGCCATGGCGATGTTTCTGACCATAGACGATTTCCTGTCTGACGCCTGTCTGGATCTCTTTATACATATGGGAGTAGTTGAAACCTATCAGCAGCCGGTCGGCCCAGGGTTTGTTGACAAAGCCGAGCTTGCCTATGATGGCTTCGTTGTGATAGGTGTCATTGAATCTTTTGACGTGCTCTGGCTTTTTGCGGTTGATTCCGCCGGTGGCGAAGTCTTCGACAGGGGTGTCGACCCAGTAGTCATTGTCCGAATAGTTCTGGAAAGCGTTGATTTCATACTTGAACCCGTTGGTGAGAGTCTGTCCGAAGTTGACATATGACTTGTGGGTGTTGAATGAGCCGTAGGAATATGACGCGTCGACAAACCATCGGCGTTGTCGTTTCGGGGTGACGATATTGATGACACCCCCTATGGCGTCAGCGCCGAATCCAACCGGGACCACACCACGATACACTTCGATCCGGTCGGCAAAATTTACCGGAATGTTATTAAGGCTGAAAGAGCTGCCCACTCCTTCCTGCGGAACGCCGTCGATAAACACTTTCACATGTTTGCCGCTGAACCCGTCCATGGTCACTGCCATATCAGAACCGACGCCGCCACTTTCGCGGATCTTCATTCCGGGGGCTTTCGACAGTGCCTCACTGAGTGTCTTGGTAGTGTTTACCAGCTCCTGAGTGTTGACGGCTGTAGCGTTGAAGGCTGAATTCCGAACCTTGCTCAATTGATTTCCGACTATGATGACTTCTCCGAGCTGGGCGATCGGTTTCAGTTTTACGGTTATTTTTGTCCGCTCTTTCTGTTTTATTCTGACTGGCTGTTCGACTTTTTCATATCCAACGGCGGAAATTACCATTGTGTAGCTGCCGGCAGGAGCATGAAGGTGATACATGCCTTTTTCGTCGGTAGAAGACGAATATGATGTGCCTTTAAGAAATATTGTCGCATAGTCGACAGGATCTCCGTCAATTGACAGAATCTTGCCGGAAACCATTCCTGAAGTTCCGTGGGCCGAGACTTTTGACGAGAATGCCGAAAGCACAGTGACCAGTAGCAAAACAACTATTTTGCCGGATGATAGATTCATGTTTGTAATTCTTGCTGATTTGAGTGCAAAGTTCGGCCTATTTATCCATAACGGAAATACCTAATTTTAGGTATTTGTTTTGCAATTCACAGTAAATCAGGTGTGTATGCTTTGTGTTACAGGCGGCATAAATGGTGGGCGGCGATATTTCGATGGCGAATGGTTTTCATTTGTGCATTGCTGTCCGGCTGACGCTGTTCCGGTCTGCCGGCTGCTGTCAGTTCCGGCTCTGCCGTTTGCGTCTGGGGGTGATCTTTTCGTGGAGATACTGGAAAGCCACGAAAAGAACCGGAACAATGAACAGAAGTGCCAGTGTGCCGAACAGAAGGCCGCCGACCGTCCCTGTGCCGACCGAAATGTTGCCGTTCGCACCGATTCCCGAAGCAAACATCAGCGGAAGCAGTCCGAATACCATTGCGGCAGACGTCATCACTATCGGGCGGAAACGCGCTTTAGCCGCTGAAACGGCTGCGGCAACGAGACTCATGCCTTCTTTTCGCCGTGCGGTGGCATACTCGGTAAGGAGTATGGCTGTTTTTGCAAGCAGCCCGATCAGCATGATCAGTCCGATCTGCATATAGATGTTGTTTTCCAGACCACACCAGCGGGCAAACAGAAAGCTTCCGGCCAATCCGAACGGAACGGCTGCAATTACAGCGAACGGAACAGTCAGGCTTTCATACAGAGCGCAAAGTATGAGATAGATGAACGCAAGACAGATGCTGAAGACAATGGCTGTTGTGTTGCCGGTCGAGGCTTCCTCTCGCGACATCCCGCCGAATTCATAACCGTATCCTATAGGCAGGCAGTCGGCAGCCACTTCTTTTATGGCGGCTATGGCCTCGCCTGAGCTATAGCCTTCGCCTTGCTCTCCGAACACGGATATCGATGGGAACAGATTGAAGCGTGAAAGACTTTCCGCGCCGTATACTCTGGTGAGTGTGATGAAGTTCCCGATCGGTATCATCTCGCCTCCAGAGGCTCTTACAAACATTCCGTTAAGTGATTCCGTGTCGAGTCGTGAGTCAGGAGAAGCCTGGACCATGACGCGATACAGTTTTGTGAATCGGTTGAGGTTTGACGAATAGGTGCCCCCGATGTATCCGGACAGAGCCGACAGTACATCCGATGGAGCGACATTCATCTGGAGACATTTGACGGCGTCGACTTCCACCATGTATTGTGGATATCTTGTGTCGAAAGTTGTGTAGGCGCGGGATATTTCAGGACGGGCGTTCAATGAATCGATGAATTCGCGGGTGACGGCGAGCAGGTCGTCGGTGGTTTTGCCCGAACGGTCCTGGACATACAGCTCGAATCCGCTTCCTGTTCCATAGCCGGAAATCATAGGCTGCTGTGAAGCCCTGACCTGGGCCGACGGAATGTCGGCAGTGCGGCGATAAATCTCTTTTATGACGGAATTGATGTCTTGCCCGTCCTTTTTGCGCTCATTCCAGTCTTTGAGTTTTATATTGAAAGATCCGGCGGAAGCCGATTGGTCATGCCGGGCATTCTTTCCGGTCACACGGGAATAGATGTTTATTTCGGGGATATCTTTGATTGCATCTTCAATCTGATCCATTATCTTTTCTGTCTGGGCAAGATTCGAACCCGGGGCGACCTGGACATTCAGGCTTATGACACCCATGTCTTCCTGAGGGACCAGACCGGTCTTTGTCGCCGACATAAGCCAGCAGCCTCCGCCGATGGCCAGGATGAACAGCAACGCGACGATCCATCTGCGCCGGAATAGAAACATTATGCCCGCACGATACTGGCCGGTGACCGCATTGAAAGATTTGTCGAACGCATAGTGAAACCGTTTGACGAAGCCGGTTTTCGTCGGGTCGTTCTTTTCCGGACGCATGAGCAATGCGCTCAATGCCGGACAAAGGGTCATTGCATTGATGAGTGAAATGCCGACAGCGACAGCCATTGTCAATCCGAACTGGGTGTAGAATGTTCCTGATGTCCCACCCATGAAGCAGACCGGAATGAAGACGGCCATGAATACGACCGTAGTCGTTATAAGGGCTGCCGACAGTCCGCCCATGGCATTGACGGTTGCCTGATACGGGTCTTTCTCTCCGTCGTCAAATTTGGCTTGCACGGCCTCGACCACGACGACGGAGTCGTCGACGACCGTTCCGATGACCAGGACGATGGCAAACAGTGTCAGCATGTTAAGCGTGAATCCGACCGCATATATGAAAGCGAATGTGCCGACGAGGGAAACCATGATGGAAATTGCCGGAATAAGCGTGGCTTTCAGATTGTGGATGAAGAGATAGACAATCAGCACGACCAACAGCAGTGCGATTACGAGTGTCTCGACAACCTTGTGGATTGAAGCGTCGAGAAAGTCTTTCGTGCTCTGGATGTCATCCAGAATCATGCCTGCGGGTAAGCCGGCCCGGATCTCATCCAGTGTCTTGTCGATTTCGATGATGACATCGTTTGCGTTGGATCCGGCCGTCTGCGCGATCATGGCGTTTGCACCCGGATGACCGCTGGTCTGGCTGAGCATGGCGTAGTTCTGCGCCCCGAGTTCGATTGTGGCGACATCTTTCAGCCGAAGCGCAGTTCCGTCTGGATAGGCCCTGATGACAAGATTCTCATAGTCTTCTACCTCTTCATAGCGTCCCCGGTATTTCAGCACATACTGGAATGTATTCATCGATTCGGCGCCAAGCGTTCCTGTCGGCGACTCGATATTCTGGTTCGCAAGAACATTGTCGATGTCTGACGGCACAAGCCCGTATTGCGACATTCTGGCCGGGTCAAGCCAGATGCGCATGGCATATTCAGCGCTGAATATGTTGACTTCTCCGACGCCGGCAATACGTGATATCTGCGGCTCGATGTTGATTTTCATGTAGTTTGTAAGGAAATTGGCGTCGTAGGTGTCGTCCGGACTATAGAGTGTGATCGATTTCAGGGTGCTGTTCTGGCGCTTTCTCACGGTCACGCCGCTTTTTGTCACTTCTGCCGGAAGCAGACCCTGAGCCGAGGCCACGCGGTTCTGTACGTTCACAACAGCCATGTCGGCATCTGTTCCCTGTTTGAAATAGATGCTGATTGAGGCGGTGCCAGTGTTGGTCGCAGTGGATGTCATGTACATCATGTCCTCGACGCCATTCAGGGATTCCTCAAGAGGAACGATCACACTTTTCAAAACCGTTTCCGCATTGGCGCCGGTGTAGGTCGCCGACACTCGTACGGTGGGAGGCGCTATATTGGGAAACTGCTCGATAGGCAGCTGAATGAGGCCGAGGATTCCGAGGATGACAATAAGCACAGAGATCACTCCGGCCAGAATCGGACGGTCAATAAATGTCTTTACGGTCATGGCAATTCTTGATTTAAAGGCAAATTTCGTGATTAAACCTTTAACGGGATCTGTCGTCTTTTAATAAAATGGCTAATGTGTTTTTTGTGATGGTTAACGGCGTTGGATGTGCTATCTCTTTAGGAATAAAATCTTTAACTTTGTTGTTAAAATAGATTGATGAAAAATTTGCCCAAATACATAGATTTTGTATTCTGTTTTGCGGTTTTGCCGGTAATGATGATCATGTTTCCGATAGAAAGATGGTATCATAATTTCCAGAGCTATATCGTGTTGTTGGGCATATGGCTTTATTGTCTGTATTTTCTTAACCGCTATGCGACTGTTCCGTTTCTTTTCAATGGCGACAAAAAAAGAATCGTCGGAATAGCCATAATATTGGCTTCACTTGTGGTTACGTATTGTTTTTCAGCTGTTTCGCTTTACACGCCCAAGCCGAACATCCATGATGAGGGAGTTGTCAGGCTTTTCCCATCGGTCAAGCAGTATCAACAGGCCGTATGGTCGCTGTTCATGATTGTCGAGACTTTCAGCTTTGCTGTCGGGCTGTTTACCCAGACGGAAATCCAGCGCTCCCGACGCAGGGACGTGGAAGCCCAGAGAGACCGTGCCGAGATTGACCTGTATAAGGCCCAGATCAAGCCTCATTTCATGTTCAATACCCTCAACTCGCTCTACGGCCTGTTCCTGACCAAGAATGAAAACGCGCTTCCTTCACTGGAAAAATTCATATCCATGATGCGCTATATCCACACTACGGCCCGACTCGAAATGGTAGACCTCACGGACGAAGCCGGTTATATACGTGAGTTGGTCGCGTTGCAGTCGCTGCGTCTTAATGATAAGACATCTGTCGATGTTGAAATAGACATCCGCGACAATTCATTGAAAATTCCCCCTATGCTGCTGGTGACATTTGTAGAGAACTGCTTTAAGCATGGAGTCTCATCTGTCAGCGAAAGCACAATTCACATATCGCTTATGGAAAAAGATGGATTGTTGCGCTTTCAGACATGCAACAGGATATTTCCGGTAAAACGTATCGGAGAACATATGGGTATAGAAAACTGTCGTAAACGTCTCGCCATGATTTATCCTGGAATCCATAGGCTGACCATTTCTGATACTGAAAATTTTTATAGAGTCGAACTTGAAATAAAACTGAAAAAATGATTCGTTGCGTTGCCATAGATGATGAGCCGATCGCTCTCAGTATAATTAATGAATATTGCCAGCGGTATGGTGACATTCAGCTTGATTCTTTCTCGTCGCCGGTCGAGGGGATGAGGCATATTGTAGAGAACAAGCCTGAAATTGTTTTTCTTGACATAGAAATGAATTCCTGCAACGGTGTCGAGCTTGCAAAACAATTGCCTGAGGACACTATTTTGATTTTCACCACGGCATATTCCCGGTATGCGCTTGACGGATTCAATGTCACTGCCATTGATTTTCTCCATAAACCGATTTTCTATTCTCGTTTTGAACAAGCGATGGCCAAGGCGGTTGCCTGGATGAAAAGACGCAGCCAACCGATTCCGCTGCGGAAATCAATCACATTGAAGGCGGAACACCGAAATGTCGTTGTGGATCTTGACACAGTTCGTTACATAGAGGCTATGGACAATTATATAAAAGTCTATCGCCGGGATTTGCCCACCGTGATTTCGCAGATCACGATGAAAGAAGTCGAGTCAATGCTGCCTGCTGAGAAATTCATAAGGGTGCATCGTTCGTTCATAGTGCCGCTCGCTGTTATCGACAGCTTCTCCAACAGAAAGATATATATCCATGGCGCAGTGAATCCGATTCCGGTAGGCCGGACATATAACGATTCATTCCAGTCGCTGTATAACATTTTTAAACTAAACAATACCGATTCAAAATGAAAAGAACAATTACATTGATGCTTCTGGCGATCGTGGCATCCGTTTCCGCGGCCTACGTCTATGCCGGAACTCCTGTTTCTCTGGCTCAGCTCCCTCAGGCTGCCCGTACATTCCTGACCAAATACTTTCCCGGCGACAATGTGAAGAAAGCGGAAAAGGATCAGGGTCACCGTGGAATGGAGTATGAAGTGGATCTGGCAAGCGGCGCTGAAATCGACTTCCGTGAAAACGGCGAATGGAAGGAAGTCAAAGTTGCCCGTGGTAAAGCCGTGCCCTCTGGAATCGTGCCGGCGGCAATCGCAAAACATGTTTCTGCCAACTATTCAGGCCAGAAGATCGTAGAGATTTCCCGTAAGCGTGGCGGCTACGAAGTTGAACTGTCAAACGGAACCGAGCTTAAGCTCACCGAAGACGCCAAACCGCTGACCGGTCAGCGTGGCGGCAACCGCCCCCGTCGGTAACTCCTGGAATCCAACTACGCATGAGACCGGACCGTTGCACTGGCGGTTTGGTCTCATGTGTTTTCTAAGGATACAGGAAATCCGCTGACCCCATGTAAGTGGCGTCCGCTCAGAGTGGCTGTGTCATGTAAAAAAAGCGAATCGAAAAATTCGATTCGCTCGGTTTGTGGAGTATAGCGGACTCGAACCGCTCACCTCGACACTGCCAGTGTCGCGCTCTAGCCAGATGAGCTAATACCC
>JAIDXA010000248.1 GCA_029058705.1 Paramuribaculum sp.
TCTTATTTCCCGGCCGCAATTCCCGAAGGTGGGTCCTGCTGTCGTTAAACTTAGCAAAACTACAAAAAAATATTTTAGTAAAAAAGTCATACAGCCAAAAATCTTCTTCGGAAATGAAGAAAGCGGGATCTACGCCTTTGGTGTAGATCCCGCAGAGGGTTAGAGTCTGTCAGACAATAAATTTAAGCAGTTTGTTGAAGATGCATGCCGGGTTGCGGTTCTGAAATTGTATTAATGGATGAAAACCTTGGTAACGGCAACATGCCCCTTGAGCGAAATCACCACAAAATAAATCTCATTTCTGGTCAATGGTATCGTTTTGTTGCCATTTAGGTTTGACCCGGTCCACACTGTATTGCCGCTTAGATCGTAGATTCGGCAGTTGTGTCCCGAAAGATCAATCAATGAGATTGCTTTGTCGGAAATGATCACGTGTCCGCCTGAATCAGTTGCCGGATTTATGGCAGAAGCGGTGGAAATGGTGTAGTTGAATGTGGCAATGCTGCTTGACTCGAGTCCGTCTTTCTCGGCCACGGCTTTTAATGTCATGTCACGGTCGATGGTGATCGGCGCTGTATAGAGAGTGCGCGTGGATTCATCGCAAGGACACGACCCGTCGGTGGTGTAGTAAATGTCGGTTCCTTCCGTTTCGGTGTAGAGGATGACAACCGAACCGGGTTCGACCGTCGAGCCTGTCGGGATCGACGATTTCGGGCTTCTGACAGTTGTCTCTGCATATGCTACGTTTATATGGGTTTCGGTTTCGAGTTCGGTGTCATCGATAGTCATGACTATGGGCGCGGATCCCGGTATCTTGCCCGCGACGCTGACCATGGCATGGCCATAAGCATCGAACTTGACGATAGAATCACTGACGGAGTATAACGACGATGCGGCGTGAATAGTCACTGACTGACCGGCAGCGGCTTCAGCCGGCTCGGCATATATATCGAGCGTTTGCGAGCTGCCAGGGGTCACCGTGAGCTGGCTTTCGGATATGAGCGAGGTGATTTCGCTTTGTATTGTCACGTCAAGAGTGCAGTCGTCGAGCATAGGCATCTTGGCATAGCTTTCCACCGTTTTGTCGACATGCAGCTGCACCACTTCTCCTACATGAAGAGGTTCGTCGGGCGCGAATTTGGCTTTTGATGCGTATGACTTGCCTGTATTGGGATCCTCTTCGAGGTCGACAAGCTCGATTCGGCCCCTGATTGGCCCGCCTTCTCCGGACGCTGAGATGCGTTCGGCTGTCAGCAAGGTCGGTTCCATATATTTGTCGAACGTGACGGTGATACCGCTTGGCACACCTGCGGCCTTTTTCACTGAGGGATTGACGGCATGCACCATGGGTATGTTGATGTCGAGTTGCGGTGGCGGTACGGGCAGCCACTCTGTGGCTTTCGGCTCATACCCCCGCTTGTTGAAGCGCACCTGCCAGTTTCCCACGGGGACATCCCAGGCATATCGGCCGCTCTCGTCAGTGGACTGAGGATTCTCTTGATGATAGTTTTCGGCGTCCCACAGCGTGGCTGCTCCCTGTTCGTATATGGTGGCTTCCACTCCCTCGAGACGGTTGGATGTGACAGCCTCATAAACGTAGCCCGACGGATCGATCAGCGGCTTAGCATTGGGATTGTTTGAATCCTCACCTTCTTTAGGATCATCGTCATCATCGTCGTCATCATCATCATTACATTGATTCCAGTCAATTCTGTTCTGTAAGTCATTTACTTTTTTAACCCATTCATTTTTAGCCTCTTTCTCTTTTTTGTCATCGTAATATACTTGATAGTATGTGACAGTGGCACAGAGAGCCCATCCTATATATGGCACAAGACATGAAGCTGTTGCGGCTGTTGTAAACGCAAGGTCTGACCATGTCTTATTATGTATTTTCTGAGCATGCTCTTCTGATATTGACGTTAATTCGTTAATATAGCTTTGCTTGGCGTATTCATCGTCAAAGCATTTATCAATTTTGTCAATTATTTTTTCAGTATTTTTACGGGTCTCTTTGATTAACTTGTGATCATCGTAAGCACCCATTGCAAAAGACATTAAAGGCGCAGTTTTTGTAAATCCTTTGATTGTCTTGGAAATATTAACAGTCTTGTAGTATGTTGATGCGTTATTATATAGTTTCTTTAAATAATGCTTGCTGTATTTAGTCTTTGGGCCTATTCTGTTTACAATTCTTTGAGCTGATTCAAAATTGAATTTTGCATACTTCACCCGCTCCTCCATATACTTTTCAAGAACAGCAGGAGTTGTGTTGTAAAGAAATACCTCTTTTGAAGACTCGAGAATGGTTTCTCCAAAAGTTTTGGTTTCTTCTTCTAATAATTCAATATTGGATCTGCCATGCTGTGAAGCAATTGTACCTGGTGCGTATATGGATAGAATTAGATCGTCAGATGTGTCAATTAATGTAATGTTATTACCACTTACTCGATAGAAGTTGCTGCCTTCTGAGAAATATGTGTCATCAGGTTGGATATGATCTCCTTTACCTTCATAATCTCGTATACATACAGTAGTTCCATTGAAGTTTGCTGATTGACCATTGATGAGTTTTCTCCAAAAGTCTTCAGTACCCATTGCAGTTTCATCAAAATTGGAAATAGGATAATTTCTATGTATATACTCATCTATTAAATAGTCTATTTCCGCTGTACTATTACAATGTTCAAGTTTTTCTAAAAGCTCTTCTTCTTCCGTAGTTAAAGGCTGATCAGAGCCTAAAGAAAGGTCTAGGTCATATTTCGATAGTTGCTCAGAAACTTGCTCAAAAACTTTTTCAGTGTCATTATCAATATTGAGAATGTTTTCGATCTGTTGGTCTATTTCCGCTGACATTTTTATAATGTTTCGCATTTGGCGTGTTCCATCGGATAAACTATGTAGATTCTGTTTGGTACTGATTAGATTGGCTGACAAGGACATGTCCATATTGTAATTTACTCTGACGTTTATGGGAAGAATGTTGTTGGTGAATTTGCCGGTAGCGAGCCATTTGTTGGAAATTGAATCGTAAGCGGCTTTGAGAACGCGGTCGGTGCCTGAGGTGGTTTTTACGCAGACTTGCACGTTGTCGATGTATTCGGGGTTGTTGTCGGCAAAGTCTACTATAAACGTGAAATCGGGGTATTTGGGCCAATAGCTGTAGCTTTCGCATTTCTCTTTTGGATTGTCAAAATCAAAAAACGTCCTGAACTCGGATGGAGTCAAAGTAGTGCGATGTGCTGTGTTGATCATCGTCACGGTCTTGACGCGGTTTGCCTCGATGTCAAATGTTACCGTTCGGGTGGGGGTGACTAAATCATGTCCGTCGGGAGTTGTGATTTTGGCATAAACGGGATGTCGGGATAGATGGTATCCCTCATCGAGTGAGCATCGGACTTGCCAGCGGCCGTCTTTTTTCGCTTCGGTAGTGCCGATGGCTATGTCATTGTCGTAGATGACGATAGTGGACTCCGCCACAGCGGTGCCGTTGATTGTGATGGTGGGACGTGCGGTCATGTTGGGCGCATTGATTTCGAAATCGCGGGTGTCGATGGCAATGCGCCCTATGGGGTGGTCGATTTGCTTGTCTGCGTTGATGCGGAGTGAGGCGGTTGTGTATGATGTGCCCGGTTGGGTCGGAACGAAACAGAAACGTATCCGCTCGATATGGTTTTCGCGAGTCAGCGGTATGATCAATCTGTTTCCTTCGATGTCTGCAAGCACTGGTTCGCTGCCAACGATAGCGGAGTTGTGGATATATTCCATGCCGTCGGGGATGTCGACACAGAATTGCAGCCCGTCGGCCATCTCCTTATATTCGTCTTTTAAGTCGATCCTGGTGGTGAACGTAACGTAGGATCCTGGAATTGGCTGGGTTTCGTTGACGATAAACGAGGTGAGGTCGGTGGTGTAGTAAAATCTCGTTTCGTCCAGCCGCGGAAGGAACGGGAGTTGCACCTCGGAGATAATGGCATCAGTTACGGCAGCAGTGGCTTTCACATAGTCATTTCCCTCGTTCAATCCTGCGTTATTAAGGGCGTCGATGTTGCCGAACATGCTCATCAGCGAGCTGCCACCGATGGCGACAACAGTATATTCGCCCGACGTAAGGGGGAATATCGTGGCGGATTGTCCGCTGTTGGCCGTAACCGAACGCACGAAGTTGCCGTCGGCATCGAAAAGGATGTATTCGGTCAATGGGTTGTCGCTGCCGTTTATGTCGACTTTCACTGCTCCGCGAGCCTTTAGAACGAATTCGGCAACCATTGACGAATCGGCGTCGTAGGTCAGCGGGCAATTCGCTTCTATGTAATTGCCCGTACGGTCTGTTGCAGTCAGATCGAGCCGGTCGCCGTGGGTGGCGTCCTCGATGTAGAGACATCCGTTTTGCACAATCACGGGGATTTCAGTGTCGCCTTGCGAGCGGTTGATGGCCTTGAATTGCAGGTTGTCGTATCCGTTTGCTCCTGTTTTGACTTCGGCTGTTTCGTCTTCGCTGTGAAGATCGATAGTAGTTATGGACAGACGTATGCTGCGCGACTGGATGCTTTTCATGTCCACGTTGCCTATGTCGGCGGGTCGCGGCAGATTCAGTGTGTGGTTATACACGCCCGATGCCGAAACAAGCACTGTGAGACTGTCGTCGGGGAGTGTGAGGCTGAATTTGCCGTCGTTGTCGATTGAACTCTCGGAAGTGTAGCGGTATTTGCCGTTGATGAGCTGTGAGGTGTTGACACGTGCTTTCCATAACGGAAAGCCGTTGGCGGTGACGTACCCCGAGAGGGTGGCTTTGGGCAATTCGGCAAGGCGACAGGTCTGTTGAGCAGTAGATTCGTTGATTTCGAAAAACTGTACAGGTGGCTCATGATAGATTGTGCCAAGCGAGTCGCCGAGTGAGATGCGGTAGCCCGCTCTGTTGCCGTCGGCCATGTCTGCCGCAGTGAGGCCTGAGGCGAGAACCTGTAATTTGGCGTCAAGCCATTCGGCTTTGACCTTTTGGCTTATGTCGCGTCCGGAGTCGTCAAGAACCGTCAGCGATAGCGACCGTGATGCTCTGATGTCGGAGATGGTGATGTCATTTCCATTGCTGGCTATGGTGAATTCCTCGCGTTGCCAAAGCACTTGGTCAAATTGATTGAGCAGCGTAATGGTGTATGGCTCGGAATCGGATAGCCCGGCAAATTCATAGCTGCGTTTCGACGATACTGTTACGGTCGACGTAGCGGAGTTTCCCGTCAGATGCAACTTTGTGCCCTTGAGAGGCGACATGTCGACCGAGGTGGCAAACCCGACGTTCAGAGTGGTGCTGGCCACTTTTGTCAGCCGGAAGTCGACGACGTCAAGAAAGCCTCCGGCCGTCGGTGAGTTGCCTTCAACAGTCATTTCGAGCGGCGAGCCGTCGGTAGTGACCATTAAAACGGTCTCGTTCCAGCCGAATCCTTTGCCGTCGTTGACATTGCGTTGCTCAGATCCTTCGGGACTCAGATTCCATATTTCACCTCCTTCCGCTCCGGTTGTGGCTATGGAGGTGGATTGCTTGTTTGCCGTGAGCGTTGCAATGACATCGCTGTGACCGCGGGCCGTAACCGAGAGCAGGTATGTGCCGGCAGGCAAGTTCGGTATGGTCTGGCTGATCGATGCTGACCAGCTGTCGGCATTGCGGTTGCCTAACGAAAAATAGGGTTGGCTGGAGTCGGAATAATGCTCCCCTGTCGATTTTATTGTTTGGCCGGTGCGTTTCCATCCGGTAAGCCCGTTGGCGGCTTTGGGGTTGACTATGAGGAAGCTTGCATCGAGACGTTCGTTTCCGAAAGCAACCCCGAATGAGTCGGTTCGTTGAGTTGTCCATCGCCCTTTGTCATCGCTGAACCGGGTGTGGATATAGTGCAGGTCATAGAATCCCGTTGCTCCCTCTTCGTTTTCCATCACTCGTATGTTGCCGCCGGTTGTACGCGCTTTTACTGTATCGGCAGCTATCTGTCTGTTGTAGTTGTATGGCGACTTTGGCGATGGCAGAGTCTCTGACGCGAGATGCCCTATGTCATCGTCGAACCAATATTGTGCGGTGGTGATGGCCGTGGCCGGCTCAGCGGAGGCCGTGTTCAGGATCAACGACGTTATTGGTGCCGACCATGTGCCATTGTCATCCTTTGCCCGGTAGGAGAGGGTATGTATGCCGTTTGACATGCCTGAAAGATCTAAAACGGCTGTTCCTGAATTATTGGTCAAGGATAGGTTTTTAGTCTCTGTGGAGTTGCCGTCTATCCAGTATTCCAGCTCTACAGCTCGGGTCGCGGTAGCTCCGGGTTTATGTGTGAGGAATATTGATGTTCTTGGTGCCGACCAAAGTCCGGCGGCATATGCTCTGTAGGTAAGGAAGTGTAACCCGTCGGAGAGATTGCTCACATCGATTGCCGATGTGGCAGAGGAGCCTGAAGTATTTATCTCTTTTAATCCACTGGGGTCAAGATCGATCCAGTATTGTAGCTTTACCTGTCCGGTCGATGTGGCCGCTATGATGCACATCAACAGCGAAAGGCAAAACGGGAAGCTGCGTTTCATGTTGTCTTGTCGATAGATCAGTTGCGAATTTCAATAGTTACTTCAAAAGGCAGTTTGCCGTCGGCGGTTGGTGACATCGGATGGGCTGCGCGGGTGATTTCGGGTATGGCGGGGATCAGGGTATAGGGGAAGTTTCCACCGTAAATGCCTATTTCCTTTCCGTCATCACCTCTGTATGTCGATGCTGCGGCATCTGTCAGCTCCAGAGTCTCTTGATCTTTAAAGAGCGCGTCAAATTCACCGGTGCTTAATATCGTGCAGTCTTGAACGCGGCAATCTTCGTTAGGAGTGGTGCCAAGTACGCAGTTGAACAACGATTTTTCGTTTGTTCCCGCGCTTATAGTTCTGATAGTGCAGTTGGAATATGTGTACCTTTCGCTTTTGTCGGTAGCGACATACGAGTTTTTGATAATGGGCATCACGTCACAAGTGTAAATGTTTTGGGCGATTGTCGTTATTATGCAATTTTCTAAAACGAGACGGTTTATTTCCCCGAATGTACCAGTTCCTATTTTGCACTGTTTGAAAACGATATTGTCAGCTTCTTTGTAGATAGAGGAATTACCTATATATCGGATGGAATTGAAATTAGATCTATGAATGGTTGCATTGTATGCGTTTCGCAGGTCTATGGAGCTGTTGGAGTTGATGCCTTCGATATGTGTCGCGGCATCTGTCTTTGGAAAGTTGAGGACGATTTGTCCTGTCACAGTATTTTCTCCGGCTCCATATATCTTTAAGGGAACGGTTATCGTGGCTCCTTTGAAGTTGCCTTCCGAGAGATAGATCGCATCACCCTCAACGGCTGCTGCGGCAGCTTTTATAAGGGCTGAGTCGCCGTTGAATGCCGTGACGCTGTTGCTATGTTGCAATACGGCGGTGTAGTGTACTTTAGCTTCGAGTGTGAATACGGAGAATGAAACGGATAAAAAGATTAACAGGCGGGCAATTGTGTAGCGCATAGTGGGTTGATTGGTTTTGTAGGCGCGGCACCCGACTCCCTGTTGCGCCGCTGAGGTGGGTTGAGAAAACACGAATGCGTGGGAATCATACTTTTGCCCGTTCCACCTCTTTGATCCTTCGCATTGCCCATCATCAGAGAACGGACAACGCAGAACCCACGCAAATATGAACTATATGACCGTCTGGCGGCGTGCTCCCGCACACCACTGTCGGATAGTGTTCATATCCAAGTGGCGTTTCCCGTTGCCTCATTCTTGCCGATGATTAGAAGTTGCGAAGTTCCAAGAGGACAA
>JAIDXA010000249.1 GCA_029058705.1 Paramuribaculum sp.
ACAGGCTGATGGGTCGGGCCATCCTCGCCGACGCGGAACGCATCGTGAGTCCAGACATATTTTACAGGCAGTTCCTGCAACGCGGCCATACGGATAGCCGGCTTCATATAATCGGAGAAAACAAAGAACGTTCCGCAGGCAGCAAACATTCCGCCATGAAGAACAATACCGTTCATGATCGAAGCCATTGTCAGTTCCGACACTCCGGCATGGAGAAATGCGCCAGTGAAGTCTCCGTGAGTGAGCGCGTGGGTGTGGGCAAGGAAAGCATCGGTCTTGTCGCTGTTGGCGAGGTCGGCACTCGAAACGATCATGTTGCCGATTTTTTCCGACAGAACCTTAAGCACGTCGGCCGACGCCGTACGGGTTGCGACATTTGCCTTGTGTGCAATAGCGGAATAGTCGATTTCGGGCAGCCTGCAGGCAAGAAAATCCTTGAGTTGAGCCGCCTTTTCGGGATTTGCAGCCTCCCACGCGGCAATTTTCGCCCGGCGTGCGGCCACGATTCCGGCCAGTTCCTGACGGCGGGCGGCATAAAGCGAGGCTACTTCTTCACGGATAACCCAAGGATTCTCCGGATCCGCGCCAAGATTTTTCAAAGTCGCGGCAATGTCAGCGCCACTCTTGCTCAAAGGCTGGCCGTGAGTGGAACACTGGCCTTCGAAATTCGAGCCGTCGGCTTTGACGCATCCGCGCCCCATGATGGTGCGGCCTATAATGATTGTCGGGCGTTTGGTTTCGGCATTGGCTTTTGCGAGTGCTTCAGCAAGCGCCTCGGGATCCGAACCGTCCACCTCGATCGTGTTCCAGTTCCATGCGCGGTATTTTGCCGCAACATCTTCCGTGTCTACCTCGTCGACCATTGTCGAGAGCTGAACGGCATTGCTGTCGTAGAACATGATTAGGTTAGCAAGACCAAGATAGCCGGCAATTCGGCCCGCTCCCTGTGAAATCTCCTCCTGAATGCCGCCATCGGAAATGAAGGCATAGGTCTTGTGGGCAAAATCCTCGCCGAACCGCGCGGCGTAGAAGCGCTCGGCAATAGCCGCCCCGACCGCCATTACATGTCCCTGTCCGAGCGGGCCAGACGAATTTTCAATTCCGCGTTTCGGATCCAGTTCCGGATGCCCCGGGGTCACACTGCCCCACTGGCGGAACTGCTGAAGTTCGTCCATCGTGTAATAGCCGCACAGAGCCAGAACCGAATAAAGCATCGGCGACATGTGGCCGGGATCAAGAAACATCCTGTCGCGCCATGGCCATGTCGGATCGTCCGGATCGGTTACAAGAAATTGAGAATAGAGAACATTGATAAAATCAGCACCGCCCATCGCGCCGCCGGGATGACCCGACTTAGCCTTTTCCACCATCGAGGCAGACAAGACGCGAATATTGTCGGCCGCTGAATTCATAGTCTTGATATCCATATTGTTAGAGTATAATTGAAAAAGCATGCTTTAGGAAACGCCCACTACGGTGCGCGTTTTCTCATGCAAAATTAATCACTTTCGGTCTATCTCGCAAATAACTGAGCGATTCTTGGCCGGCCTCAACACCTTTGCGACAGCACTTTTTCGAGCCTGAATGTTGCCTGTCGGCCCGGTTATCGTTAAATTTGCACCATATTCCTTAGCAGCAATGAAAACCGACTCCCAGTTCGCCATCATGTCAGCGCCGCTTCAGGGCCTGACCGAAGCAGAATTCCGACAGACCCATACACAGCTGTTCCCGATGTCACGGCATCCGATGCGCTATTTCACTCCATTTGTCAGGATTGAGAAAGGCGAGCCTCGACGCCGCGATATCCGCGATGCCACATCCGCTCCGCTGTCCGGTCAGGCCGCGACGCCACAGATAATATGCCGCGACGCTGAAGAATTCACGATACTCACCAACGCCTTGGCTGAAAGAGGCATCGACCGCATTGACATCAATCTTGGATGTCCGTTTCCGCCGCAGGTGCGGCGTGGCAGGGGCGCCGGATTACTCGGATCGCCCGAACGCCTTGGTGGAATAGCCGATGCCATGCGCTCATTTCCGGCCATCAGCTTTTCCGTGAAGATGCGTCTCGGAGCCAGCGACGCCCGCGAATGGACTGATTCGATCGGCATAATCAATTCCATGCCTCTCGAATTTGTAGCGATTCATCCACGTACGGCCACACAGCTCTACAGTGGCGATCTCCTCCTCGACCAATTCGCGGAAACACTTTCGGCAACAGCCCATCCGGTCATATATAATGGTGACATTACCGAACCCGGACAAATCGACCGGCTTCGCGAACGATTCCCGAAAATCGCTGGCGTAATGATAGGGCGGGGATTGCTTATGCGCCCATCGCTGTGTGTCGAATGGGAACAGGGCGCTCAATGGCCGGAAGAACAGCGCCGCGCGATGGCACTGCGCCTGCACGCCGAGATTCTCGACCAATACCGCCAACGCCTGAGCGGCGACTCTCAGATTCTTTCTAAAATCAAACCGTTCTGGGAATACATCGGCACACCGTTTGACCGAAAGGCCGTTAAAAAAATCATCAAAGCAGGAACAATTGCCAACTACCTTACGGCTGTAGCCGCCCTCGAATCCTCAATATCAGCCTACAGCTAATTTTTTTCATACAATCGGCTTTTTCCATAAAAAAAGTTTTGCCATTAGGAAAACAATGCTTAATTTTGCCCCGCAAAAAGCAATAAGCCAATAATAAACATCCAAACAATAACAACAAAAAATGATTATCGTACAAGTTAAAGAAGGCGAAAACATCGAGCGCGCTCTCAAGAAATTCAAGCGCAAATATGAAAAAACCGGCATCGTTAAGGAACTCCGCAGCCGTCAGGCTTTCCAGAAACCTTCTGTGGTCAACCGCAAGAAGATGATGAAGGCTGTTTACGTGCAGAAGCTCCGCAGCGTAGAGGAATAACAGACTCTGACGTCCGGGCTTCGGCTCAGCCTTTCTTTCTGGCAACATAAACCTATAGTGGAGAATCCGCAGTTACAGCAACTGTATTCGGGTTCTCTATTGTCTTATCCGAAACCTCAGGACAACAACCAGGCGCGCCAGACGCCGGTGGTCTATGGTCAGCCTGACCGCACACAATTCCTGTCGGCACATCACCCCAGACAGAAACCAACCATTTTATCCAATCTTTTTATTAATTCATTTTATCAATTTTTGCCATGAAAAATGTAAAGAAATTTTGTCTATGGCTCGCATGTGCAGGATTTTTCGTCCCGACGGCCCACTCTGCCACATGCAATTACCCGACAATGACGCGAAGTTCCGGTGACAGGTATCTTAACTCATTCGCGCTCACTGACGGAACAAATGCCACCACAATTCTTGTCAACCAAGGACGCACATCGGGAAGTGCGATCTATCTGGACAAGACAAGCGAACCCGCATTCGCGACATTTCCGGGAGCTTCCGTCCGGTTCAGTTCCTTAAGCTGGAGCGGAGAATGGATGCACGGATATCTGTTCATCGACTATGATGGCGACGGCGAATACGATTCCGAACTCAACGCAGACGGAACCGGCTCGGGCGAACTCGTATGCTATTCCTACTACAACGGAACAAACAGCATCGGCGCTCCCGCCGCCAACAACGGAGGAGTAAACATCGGTGTTATGCCGTCGTTCACACTTCCGGCCGATCTCGCTCCGGGCGATTACAAAGCCCTGATGAAGGTCGACTGGAACGACATTTCCCAATGTGGAGCATCTGACATAGGCGCCAACGGAGGAGCCGCAGTTGAATTCACGATCACCATCAACGGCGTCAATGAACGCACCGTGACCGTAAGCAGCAACGATCCGACCCGCGGCAGTGTGGCTATCAAAGGCCATGAATCGACAACTGTCACAATCGCCGGCCCGGTCACTCTGGTTGCGACTCCGGTCGAAGGCAACTCATTCATCAACTGGACAAACGCCGCCACAAACGAAACTATTTCCACAGATATGGAAACCACGCTCAACGGCAATGACGACATCAGCGTGGTCGGCAACTTCGGAGATCTCACCTATCCGGTAATGAAGCGCACGTTCACAAACAATTCAACGCAACAGAACCGCTACCTCAAACGTGTCACGACCGAGAACACCAGAACTCCGGAAGTATTCAACGCGACAACAACCGCACAGCTTCCGTATACAGCCTTTACTTCTTCTGCCGGAACATATGTGACGGAAGGCGCCAACATCGACAAAACCGGCAATCCGATCATCGTAGAACACGGAATGAGATCCTTCAGCATGACATATTATGGCTGGCAGGACGCCATCAGCGGCAACAGCGCCGAACTCGGATGGACTCAGGAAGCATGTTTCGTTGACTGGAACGGCGACGGACGCTTCTCCGGCTCAGAAGAAATTTCAGCCAAAGGATGGTCGACAATGCCCAACAACGACATCTACACCGGGTTCTCACGCCAGATCGAAATCCCTGCCGGTCAAGCTCCCGGCGACTACAGGATGCGTGTTGTTTTCTTTGAGCCCGCATCATCGGCCGAACAGTGGCAGACCACACTTTTCACCACTCTGAACAACCAGATCCGCAACGGCATCAGCTATGACTTCACAATAACCATAGCCGATCCGACCGACATGGAGATCACCGGCAACAGCGTGAATCCGCGCAGCGGGCGCATGGATCTCGAGAGCAGCGACGTTGTGCTCACCACCATCAGCATCGAGACATCCGGTTCGCTCAACCCGATAATTCTCAAGAACATAGCAGTCGACTACACCGGAACGGCCACAACCGACATCACCAATCTCCGCTGGATCTATTCGACCAACGGCCTTCTCGGCAACGAGATCGTAGCGTCGACCGACAACGCATCCGCCACGATGAACTTCACTGCCGACAAAGCTCTTTCCGCCGGCAGCAACTACCTCATGCTGATAGCCGATGCAAACCCTGCAGCAACGCTCGGCAACGCAGTTTCCGTTAAAGTCAAGAGTGTGGCTTTCGACAACGGCAGCATCACATTCGGCGACGCGCAGAACGGCAGCTACACGATTGTCAACGATCCCGATTACACCCGCGGCAACGCACTATGGTTCGACACCGCCAACTCCTCGACCACCGGCGTTGCGATATGGAACACCAACGACTTCTCGACATCCGACACCAATCCCGATCAGACATGGGAACGCAAATCATTCCCTATCGGCAACGGATCGTTCGGAGGCAACATTCTGGGATCTGTCAACCGCGAACGTGTTGTCCTGAACGAAAAAACCCTGTGGAAAGGCGGCCCCGGCACCGGTGCATCAACCTACTGGGACATGAACCGCACCGTTTCCGACGCCACACTCAGCCAGATCCGCACATATCTCGAAAACGGACAGAACTCATTGGCCAACAGCCTTGTTGTAAGCAACTACTCCGGCAAAATCAACTATGACCGCAACCGATTCGGCGTGTTCACCACAATGGGCGAAGCATACGTGTCGACCGGTATCGCCGACAATGCAGTCAGCGACTACAAGCGAATCATCAACATCGACAAATCGCTTGCCGTTGTCCAGTTCACGGCAAACAATGTCAACTACCGCCGCAAATATTTCTGTTCATATCCCGACAATGTGATGGTCTGGAACTACACCTCCGACGGAGGAGACCAGAACCTGACATTCTCTTTCAATTCGCCACAGAACGTGACTTCTGTCGAAGCGGTCGAAGGCGGCCTTCTCTACAAAGGCAAACTGACCAACAACAACATGCAGTGGGCCATGCGTGTCTATGTACGCACCAACGGACAGGGCACAGTGACCCCAAACGCATCAGACCGCACCATAACCGTTTCCTCGGCCTCAGACGTCGACTTCATCCTTGCAGCCGACACCGACTATAAGATGAACTTCAACCCGTCGACAACCGACGCTTCAGCATTTGTCGGAGAAGACCCGGTGGCAAACATCAACGAATGGATCACCGCAGCCGCTGCAAGAAGCTATGACGAACTCTACGACCGTCACTTCGAAGATTACTCCGCTCTCTACGGCCGCACTTCGATCTCGATCAACCCTCATGAACGGTTCGAAAACCTGCCAACCCCTACCCGACTTGCCAACTACCGCAGAGGCACACTCGACCATGGTCTTGAACAAATGTACTTCCAATATGGACGTTATCTTCTGATTTCAAGCTCGCGCGCAGGAAACATGCCGGCCAATCTCCAGGGCATGTGGCACAACAACACCGACGGTCCATGGAGAGTTGACTACCACAACAACATCAACCTCCAGATGAACTACTGGCCCGCCACAAACACCAACCTTCTCGAATGCTTCACCCCGCTGATCGATTATGTGCGCGGCCTGGTTGAACCGGGAAAACGCACCGCATCGGCCTACTATGGTGCGCGTGGCTGGACTGCCGAAGTCTCAACCAACATCTTCGGCTTCACCGCTCCCCTGAACTCATCAGACATGAGCTGGAACTACAATCCGACAGCTGGTCCGTGGCTTGCCTCACAGCTCTGGGAATACTACGACTACACCCGCGACAAGAACTGGCTTCGTGAAACAGGCTACGACATTATCAAGGAAAGTGCAAATTTCTGTTCCGACCTTCTCTACAAGACCAACGGAACATACACCTCTGCGCCTTCCTACTCACCCGAACACGGCACCGCCGACCTTGGCGCCACCTATGCCAACGCCGTTACCCGCGAAGTTCTTTCCGCAGCGATCAAAGCCGCTACAATCCTTGATGTCGACAAAGAATCCGTAGCAGAATGGAAAGACAAGCTCGACAACATGTATCCTTACCAGATTGGCCGCTACGGACAGCTTCAGGAGTGGTATAACGACATCGACGCTTATGGCGACACCCACCGCCACACCAACCACCTGTTCGGACTTCATCCCGGAACCACAATCAACCCCATCGAGCAGCCCGAACTCGCCGATGCCTGCAAGGAAACCCTGCGCCAGCGTGGCGATGCGGCAACCGGATGGAGCATGGGATGGAAGCTCAACCACTGGGCACGCCTGCTTGACGGCGACCATGCCTACACTCTTTTCCAGAATCTCCTTAAAGAAGGAACAGCCGACAATATGTGGGACCTCCATCCGCCGTTCCAGATCGACGGAAACTTCGGTGGAACCGCCGGCGTTGCCGAGCTCTTCCTCCAGAGCCACAGCGGCAAGCTCCATCTTCTGCCCGCACTCCCCTCGGAATGGACCGACGGCAATGTTGCCGGCCTTCTCGCCAGAGGCAACTTTGAAGTTGACATCCGCTACGAAAACAACAAACTCGACTATGCTGTGCTCCGCTCAAATGCCGGTGAACCCTGCGAAGTCCGCTACGATGGCAAAGAAGTTTCATTCGAAACCGAAGCCGGTGGAGAATACGTTGTCCGCTATGACGCAGACGCCGACAGACTGCTGCTCGACAATGCAGGAGCAATCGGTGACATAATTGACAACAACGACGACACCGACAGCATGGAAATAACCGCCGGACGCACTCCGGGCAATATCCGCGTGACTCTGAAAAGCAATGGTTGCGGACAAATCGCCGTCAGCGCTTACACAATCACCGGACAACTGATCAAGACCGTCAGAATCAACAAGACAGAAACAACTGTCGAGTTCCCGTTCAGCTGCAGCGCAGCTCCCGGCTGCTACATTCTCAAGGCCGACGGACCGGCGACTTCTTCAGCGAAAAAATTCATCATCCGGTAATTTCGCCAAAGCGATTTTCCGATAAAACCGAAAGCGATGAGGCTGTGTCAAAATAGGCGCAGCCTCTTTTTTATAACCTGTTGAAAAACATAAAACAAAGCCCTGACTTTCA
>JAIDXA010000025.1 GCA_029058705.1 Paramuribaculum sp.
CTTATCAGGGAAGGCGCGCAGGTAATTGTCTATGATCCTGTTGCTATGGATGAATGCCGACGCCGGATCGGCGACAGCGTCTCCTACGCCCGCGATATGTATGACGCCGTTATCGATTGTGACGCTGTCGCCTTGATGACAGAATGGAAACAGTTCCGCGTCCCTTCATGGCGAGTCGTGCGGAAAGCCATGCGTGGCAATCTCGTTGTTGACGGCCGGAACATCTACGATTCTGCCGAACTGCATGAAGAGGGATTCATCTACAAATGCATCGGCAAAGGCTGATTCCCCAAACATTCTCTAAGAAAGTGCATCGGCCATAGTCAGCAACAGCTTCTTCAGCTGAATCGATTCAGTGAATTTCTCCGGAATAGCCTCGTAACCGACTATCGCGCCGAGGATATTGCCGGCTACAGCTCCCGTCGAATCACTGTCGCCACCATGATTGACCGCGCATATCATACATGCGTTGAAATCGTCAATGTGTCGGATTACGGAGAATACCGCTATGGCCAATGTCTCTTCGGCAACCCAACCGCCTCCAAGACCGTTTTCGATGACCTCCCAGTCACGAAGCCGGGCGTCCTCGAGGCTGATTGCGTTCCGGATAACACGCTGGAATTCCCCCATAGCAGGTGCATCAGGGCCATAAACTTCGCCCACGACACCAAGCGTTTTATCGACTATGGCCTTGAACGTGACAGTGCCAATGGCTTCTTCAGCCAGTACACACAATTGAACCATGACTGCCAAAGCCGCTGAAGAATAGGTGCTCAACGGATGAAGATGAGTCAGCTCAGCTACTTCCCCCGCCAGTCTGGCCGTCTCTTCAAGAGTCCACCCGTGAGACGCGCCATAAAGGCCTATCGGAGCAACACGCATTACTCCGCCGCATCCTTTGCTTGAATTGACAGGCTCTCGCCCATTACGGATGGAAAGCAGCGCCGAAAGACAGGTGTTGCCCGGGGCACGCCGCTTATTTAACTCATCAATCCCGGCCAGGCTTGAATCATAGCCAATCCTGATCTTCCTACCAACCTGTCCTCCATACCATGCGAGATAGGAGTTACATATAGTCGCAACTATCGGCCTACCGCTTCCCGCTGCCTCAAGCAAACCTTCGGCTGTATAAAGCGTCATCTGTGTGTCATCTGAAAACAATGCTTTATATTGCCCCTTCTCATCTTCACACCACGGGAAACTCTTATCATATACGTTTATCCCATCCCTGCCATACTTCGCCCTGATCTCTTCAAACGAACACACAAACTCCACGGGGTAACCGAGAGCATCGCCGACAGCACCTCCAACCAGTGACCCTCTGATTTTATCTTGCAATTCTTCTTTTGTCATAGCTCATTTCTATAGAGTGAATGTCATGATTATTTCTATCAGCCAATCTCCAGTGATATTGCCGAGTAATTATCATGAGGATTTACTGATACTGATTTGCGTATGTTTTCGGAGTCATAAATCTCGCTTGTCAACAAATCAAGCAGAGAACTCCATTTGCCGTTTCCATAGACTCCGTCCGTGCAGATGAGTATTCTGTCGCCGGAAACAATATGTTCTGCATGAAGCTCAGGCATATACCGATTGCTATGGGAAAAGAAGCCACGTGTTATAATCGGATCTCCGACAGCTGTCAAAGCCACATGATCAACTGACTGACAAACAACCCTTCCGTCTCTTATCAGATAAATCCGAGTATCCCCGCAGTGAGCAAAAGTTGCTTTATCACCTTCAATTGCAACCATCGCCATAGTCGTTCCCATCGCGGTATTTCCCGCCACTGCGTCAAGAGCCTC
>JAIDXA010000250.1 GCA_029058705.1 Paramuribaculum sp.
GCTGACAGATATGGCGCGGGCGCGGAGCGGGTTGATATGAGCGGCGTCGGAGCAACATCGCCGCAAAGATAAGGCCGCAGGGAGAGGAAACGGATGTCAATTTCAAAAATTGAAGCGCCTGTAATTGCCTGACTCAGTAATAGATCAAATTATTTAAGTTAAATATAGTTAATTATAGAAAATCTCATGTAAAATAATTTCAAAAAAGCTTGCAAAAAGATAAAACGAGCCCTATATTTGCAGCAGACCTTAAAAAACCGGCTATCAATAACCAGTCAACAAATATATATGCCATGAGACATTTGATTTTATTTTTCGCGGCAATCGCTTTTACAGCAAACGCCGACATCCAAATCACTCCGAATCGCGTCACAGTGGGAGCCCCGACAACGTCAGCTGACTCAATCTTCGAGCTGTCGGTCGATATCCCCGGTGGGTTTGTAATGCATCATCCCTCCAAACGCGATGGAGAATTCAAAATCCATCTGCCATCAGGTAATGACACCAAAGAGTTTCAGTCGCCGTCAATATCGGGCAATGGAGGAGTGATGAGTCTGTATTACGAGGCTTATAAAAGGAAACAGGCGTTGAACTGCGGGAACATCTACCAGATGTCGGACGAACGCAGCAAGGAGGAGATTGAAGATCTTCCCTCAAAGCTTGACATTTTGGCAGAATCCATTGAGCCTACCGGGCCGATGAAATCAAGAAGCGCGTCTGAATTACCCTCCTCAATGAGACAGACAGCATTATATTCCTCTCTCGCGCCATCGTCCGTCATCATAACAGAACAAGATACGGCAATAAATTATGCAGAGATAATTCCCGTACTGGTCAAGTCCGCTCAAGAACTGAGCAATCTGGCTGACCAACAGGATATCGTGATTGAAAATTTAAGAAATGAGATTGCACTAAGGAAACATAAAGCCGCATCGCCTGTAAAAATCAAATCATGTTCACCAAACCCGGCGCAAGACAATATTTCAGTTGTCATCGGGGTGGAAGAGAATATCTCAGGACTCAAAATCTCGATGGTCGATCTTGGTGGAAACTCATGTCTGAGCCTTGATGTCGCTGAACGTTATGAGCTGGCCATTACCGTAGGACATCTGAAGCGTGGAATATATCATCTTGTCCTTGCATCCGGTTCCGAAGTGTTTGATACATGTCGCATCATTTTAAACTAAAACGCCATGAAAAGAATAATATTACTAATATCGGTCATTGCCATGAATCTCAGTGTCATGGCTCAATTATCGTACTACGGAGGCCTGTTTCATCTGTCCAAAGACTCCAATTTCTTCAGACAAACCCCCGGATTCTATATCGACGGCTACAACGGGGTAATCATGAGATCAACCGGCGCGTGGTTCAAAATTGACCTCAGCAAAGAATATACCGCGCTCTCCGGAAGCCGCGATTTCATAAATCTTTATGATGCCGACACCGGCAACTATGGAACTCTATTTGTCTATGAGATATTCAACATGAACGAACACGGTAATGTCCCGTTCTCATTGGATGACGGAAGCGGACTGACAGTCGGGAGCAAGCTCAACGCCCTGCGTCCGGTGAGCTACAGATGGAAACCAACGGCAGAAAGCGCGAACGCCGACAATCTCAGACTCAAAAGCGGCGAACATTATGGATTCATCGCTCAGGAAATAGCGGAGGCCTATCCAGAACTTGTTGCGAGCGACGACTACGGGAATCTGATGGTGAATTACATCGGCATGATACCAATTCTGATTCAGTCGCTTAAAGAAACAGAAGAACGCGTGGATCGCCAGACACTGGAAATAGAGGCACTGCTCAGCGAAAAGTCACTACTTGAAAATCAGCCTGTAACAAAAAATCAGATCAAGCCATGAAAAGAACCTCAATCACCGTCACACTCCTTGCGCTGTCAGCAGCCATAATGACCACACTCCCGGCAGGCGCACAGCTGAAGTATAAAGAACATGAATCCATCTGTATCGGTGAACACTTTCCAGACCCCAACTATGGAGTGACAGCCAGAGGATTCCAATTGTTTCAGATCTACGGACCGGGGTCGATGTTCTACGCCAACACAAACCACACGATGTGCTATATCCGCGGATCAAGCTGGAATGTGCTGTTCTACAACAGGCAGACGAATAAATACAATGATGTGCGGGCTGCCTATGTGCTCACCTATGCAACCGGAGAGATCTACGACACATGGATCGATCCGGCCTATACGTCATCCGTGCTCAGAACTCTCCGGCCTGTGGAGTTCAACACATCCGGCTCTCAGAAAACATCAATGGCAACAGCAGAAAAAACAAAATCAGGATACGGATTTGTAGCATCGGAAGTCGAGGAATTATTGCCAAAGGCAGTAATAACCGATGAAGATGGAAACAAACTGATCAATTATTCGGCATTCATTCCATTGGCCACCAGATCCATCTCAGACATCTATCATAAAATTCAGGATAACGGCAAAAAACTGAAACAGCTCGAGTCCATGTCAGAATAATCCAACACCCTAAAAACGACTGAAAACATGAAAACATATCTATATATCCTGCTTGCAATGATATTGGCGTCGCCGCCGGTATCGGCTCAGTCATACGAATTCACATTCAATCAGGATGATTTTGAAGTCAGCATATCAGACAATGTCGCTACGGTCAGCAGCAAGACTTCAGAATTCTTCACCACAACAAACCCGACCGGACCGGTTCTTCCGATGACCATGAAAAAGGTGCTTAACCCATCAGGAAGTCACGCAGTCGATGTCGACGTCGCAATCTCGAAAAAGCTGATCGCCTCGGATGTTGCCATGGAGTCATGCGGCGAGTTCACGCCCACCAACGCAGCAGTGGCCGCAGCCGCGAAAAAAAACGCATTCGCCACGGCATCGGAAATGGATGCAGTGGGTCTGATGGCTGGAAAAAGCGCGCAAAACGGCTACAGTTTTTCCTATTACAGCCTTAAACCATTTCTCTATGATGCGGACGCGCGTGAACTCTACTTTGTGAATAAAATTTCGTTTACTCCGCGTTTCGAGAGTCTCTTGAAGTCAAGGGCATCAGCCGACGTGGCAGAGATTCCTCGCCCCGATATGGTCGATTTTTCCGACGTGCTGAATATCTCTGCCAAGGAGACCTACCCATCGCCGGGCTCATCCGTCAGCCGGGGCGCACAGCCGCAGAACGAGACGATCGACTATCTGATCATCACTGAAAGAACCCTGATTTGGGGATTCCCGGAATTTGTCAAGTGGAAACGCCAGAAAGGATTGAATGTCAAGTTGGTAACAATAGATGAGATAGATGCACTCTATCCTGATATTGAATATAAACCATTAAGGATCAAAACATATATAAAGAAGCTCTATCAGGAGAATAAACTGAGTTATGTGCTTCTTGGAGGAACACCTGATATAGTACCACGCGTTCCCTGTTATTCGCCCATCGAAGGTCGAGATGAATCAGATGGTAAGTTGGACTCAGACACCTACTATTCATGCTTAAGCGATGGTTATAGCTTTGACTGGAATGGCAACGGCTACGAACCCTATGGAGAATACGACGACAATATTGATCTGGACCCGGATATATGTCTTGGGAGATTGCTCGCAACTGGTCCCGGCGAAGTAGGAATAGCCTGCAAGAAGATTATAGAATATGAAAAAGGACGTTTTCCGGACGAAAACATAAATAAAATTCTTTTGGGCGGATCCTCCCTTAAACGAGATCAAGATCCCTATCCTGCAGTAGAAGGTAAGAGTTTTAGACATATAAATGGCGAATTACTTGATAATCTACATATGAAACCTTATGGGAAACAGGCATCATATATTTTTGATACTACAGTATCGCCCAAATTCACTTCCAAAGAATTAGCTTCGGAGATAAACAAAAATTATCATTTCATAAATATAGACTGTCATGGAGCAACCGATGCTTGGATTTGTTGTGAAAATGAGAATAATAATGACAATTTCGATAATGATAATATAAAATCACTCACAAATATACCGGCCGTATTTACAACTACCGCCTGTTATACCAATGATTTTAGAAGTGAATCAAAGGGAGTTTCTCCGCAAGGTGCGAGACTTTCTCATATATTGACAACGTCTGATAGTATCGGAAGTGTCGCCTACATAAGCAGTTCCGGACTTGGATGGAGAATTGGATATGGAATCGCAGCTTCCTCTCTTTACAATGCGACATTCTATATGAATCTTTTTGGGACAAACAGTCGTCCACATGGGAATATCATTTCGCGTATACATAATCAAGTAATAACTAATTTAGTAAAAATTAATCAGGATATTTACAGATATCTCTTTTTGGGTATAAACGTTTCCGGAGATCCGGCGATGACACTGTTTACCGAAATACCCAAAACAATCGTTCCGCCCTCTATGACATGGACGGAAGAGGGATTACGTATCCGTAATATCCCGTCAGGGCTGATGGTTTCCATCAACGCAGTCGATGAAGAGACCACATGTTTAGGCAAATGTATATCAACCGGCGACGACGTGTTTCCTGGCATCAATCGCCCGTGCGTATTGACAATCTCCGGTGTCAACTACAGACCCTACCAGTATCATATAAGAAATTATCCGGTCCTGACACTTGAAGACATGACGGTTACGGAAGATTCGGAGTATACCGCCGACAGGATTTATCTTGGCGACAATGTGAATTTAAGGAGCATGGTCACACTCAAGCTGAACTACCGGGAGTTCCTAAAGGTCAGGGACAACATCAACTGCGATGCAGACAGCAAACTGATTATAAACCATAAAAAATGAGGGCTATGAAAAAGTATCTGAATATTGTGTTGGCTGTTATAGGGGTGTCGGTTTTGACTGGTTGCAAGGATGACCCTGATCCAATTATATTAGATTTTGAACGGCTTGCAAGCCCAGAAACGGTGTTCCACGCCGGTGCAGAGTTTTGCCAGCGTGGGACTAATTATGGGGTTTTGTTCAATCTTTCGGAGAAGGAGTTTCTCGGCAGGTCATATCTTCAGATCAATATATTCGACAAACCGACCGAAATGCTTTTCAGGATTGACGGGAGCGTCATCTGGGGTTACGACCATCAATCAGAGAGCGAGTTCAAGATGTATGATTTTTCGAAGTGGCCATTGGAGGCGGGAGATTCACTGACCTACCGGATTTACGAAATCAATGACAACTACGAAATAACCGGAATTGCGGATTACAGCAACGTGCTTAAGAGCAATAGCAGTACGAAAGAATTAGATTTTATATTCAGTGAGGAACAGGAATCAAAAAGTGCAGCGGTTTATAATCAAGATGACAAGATATATAAATCATATAATAATTATAATGATGTCTGGAATTATTATTATGCCGGAGAACATTATATATCCAATCATAAGGATAATATTTATAAAGATTCAAGAATTGCCCATCTTTATAGACCCAACTACTGGAATAACCATAAGGGACTATACTCATATATGATATGGTGTGGTTACCGTGTTTACGAAGAACGATGGGATATATATCAGTATCGCACATTCAGATATATCCTGAACTTTGGAATGCATACCGGAAAGGGCCTTTTCTTTGAAGACAAGACTTTGACTGGAAATGAACCTGTTTTTGTTGAGATATATAAACAAGTTATTGATTCGGTAACCGATAAAATTAATGATGAGATCGGCTGTAGTTAGAAGCTGTTTAAGAGAATGTTTACTTTTACCACGAATTAAGAAACTCATCACTCCCGGGACTGTAGATAATGACAAATTCATGAAGTAATAATATTGGATGCCGGCAAGGCGGACTCCCATCAGAATGGGGCGTCCGCCTTGCTGTTATAAGAGAGAGGTTGAATTAAAAGAGTGTTTGAATTAAGAGTATGGCTACTCTGAGATCCATATATGAGGCGGGATCAGTCGTCGTAGATGTCGAGAGCCATGTAGTGCTGATAGGGGTGGTCGCATGCGGGGCATGTCTGAGGGGGAGTTGTTCCCTCATGGATGTAGCCGCAGACAAGGCATTGCCATTTTACAGGATGCTCGCGTTTCCAGACGGTTCCTTCTTCAACCTGCCGGATGTAGCGTTCGAAACGACGGCGATGGGTCATTTCGACTTTTGCGATCGCGGAAAAACGGGATGCGATTTCGGGGAAGCCTTCCGATTCGGCAACTATTGCAGCCTTTGAATAGAATTCGACCCCTTCGTGGAGTTCTTCTTCGGAGGCAGTGCGCAGGTTCTGGAGCGTTGTTCCAATCACACCAGAATCGTAGCATCCGGTAGCGGTCACCTTCCCACCTTCGAGGAATTTAAAGAAGACTTTGGCATGGTGGAGTTCATTGTCGGCAGTTTCCTGGAATATCTGCTGGATGGGGAAATACTGCTCTTTTCCGGCCTGTTTGGCATAGAATATGTAGCGTGTGTAGGCTGTCGATTCGGCGATGTAGGCTTTTACGAGGAGATTTTCGGTCTGAGTGCCTTTGATGCTTTTGACTGACATAGCGATAAAGATGTTATTTGGTTAGTGTTAAAATAGACAACAGCATGACCGGAGAAAAGGTTCATTACGCGATTACACCAAAAGCGGGAGAAGCCCGACAACTGGGCTCCTCCCGCGGCAAAATCAGAAGTCGAGAGCGTTATTCGGCGGTGAGGAGCAGGACGCGCGAGGCCCATTCGTCGGCAGATGGGGCGTTGTGGGAGAGGGGCATCTCGAGCCCTTTGTCCATCAGATAGCGCCCGGAGAAGCTCTTTCCCTCAAACGCAAGCGGCTTGAGGTCGATGCGGTTCATTTCGGTAACCTTATAGTTTCGGTCGGGATCGAGACCGGCCATTTTTACGCGAGGATATTGTTTGTGGCAGAAAGCCTCGGTTTTCCACCAGAAGAAAACGGCCCGGTCTTTTTCGGGGGTCGCATACATGAGTGAAGCCGCACCGAGACGATCGAACGGAGAGAGAAGGCGATAGAGATCACCGTGTTGCACGATGGGGCGCAGGTGGGTTTTATATTCTTCGATTGCCCGACGGCACTGGTCGCGTTCTTCGGGCGACATGTTCCGTGGCTGGATCTCCATGCCGAGCCGGCCGCTCATTGCGACGTCGGTGCGGAACTTCAGGTTCATGGATCGTCCGGTCTGGTGGTTGGGGGCGGCGGAGATGTGCGATGCCATAGCGATTGCGGGATAGAAGCAGGATGTTCCCCACTGGATGTATATCCGCTGGAGGGCGTCGGTGTTGTCGGAAGTCCAGAACTCGTCGAACCAGGGGAGCAACCCGTAGTTTACGCGTGCTCCGCCGCTTGCACATGCCTGAATGACGATGTCGGGATATTTCGCGCGGATGCGGCGCAGCGTTTTTTCAAGCCCACGGTGATAGTCAATGAACAGATGGCTCTGATTGTCGGCCGAGAGGTATTGGGAACCGTGGTTGCGGATGGGCATATTGGCGTCCCACTTGATGTAGGCAATGTCGGGATAGCGTGTGAGGAGAGTGTCGACGACGGTGAATACGATGTCCTGTACCTTGGGGTTTGACAGGTCGAGGACCATCTGGGTCTTTCCACGTCCGTAGGTCAGGTCGCGGTTTGGGGCTTTGATTACATATTCGGGATGGTTTTCGTAGAGTTCACTTCCGATGTTCACCATTTCGGGTTCGATCCAGATTCCGAACTTGATTCCGTGACGACGGGCAGCGTCGAGGAGGCCTGGAATTCCGGCGGGGAGTTTGCGGGTGTCGACCGTCCAGTCGCCAAGGCCCTGTTTATCGCCGTTGCGCGGATATTTCACACCGAACCATCCGTCGTCCATGACAAAGAGTTCGCCACCCATAGAGGCAATGTCGGCCATCATCTGGTCCATTTCATTTTCCTTAATGTCGAAATAGACACCTTCCCAGCTGTTGAGAAGGACGTCGCGGAGCTTGTCGGCGTGGAGCATTTTCTTATCGCGCCCCCACCGGTGGAAGCTACGGCTGAGTTGTCCGAGGCCTTTGTCGGTATAGGACAGGGCAAGAACCGGCGTGGTGAATGTTTCTTTTGGCCTGAGGCTGTAGGATGACTGGGTTTCGTCGATTCCGGCGATAAAGTGATGATAGTTCTTGTCGGGGGAGGCGTCGACGATGAGCCTGTAGTTGCCGCTATAGCAGAGTGCGGCGCCTATGAGGCGTCCGTTGTCCTCGGCGGGTTTTCCGTCGAGAGAAAAGACGATTTCGCTTCGTGCGGATGCGGAGTTGCGGACTCCGTCGCGATCCTTTATGACTTTCATTCCATGAGCGAGTGGTTCGCACTGGATCTGCGCTTCATTAGCCCAGGATCCATAGAAAGAAGTGATCCAAACGTCGCCATAGCGGATTGGGAGATAGCCTGAGGCGAAGCGGTTGAGCCGGACAGTTTTTTTCTCGGAATGGGATATTTCCGTCCAGGTCTCCACGATTTCAAGCCCGGGGTAGGTGCGGTAGCATACATTGACGAAGAATGGATAGGCTTTGTCGCGAAGACGGATCACCGTGACAGAGGCATCATTTTCCTCACGCGATTCAATGCCGTCGACAACAAGGTCGAGCGTCATGTTACCGTCGGCGTGTTCGACCGCAATTGCTGGTTCGACCGAGGGATCGACGCCATAGTCGGGATATGCGTTGAGGAGAGCGGCCCCGGCAGCTTTCAGGTTGGCGGCATCGGAGTCGGTTATACGGGTCCCGTAGTAGAGATGTTTCAGTTTTTTGCCTTTGTCGGCCTGCATTACAAGCGAAGATCCGGGAGTGTTTATCTGAACCACTTCTGCCAGAACGCCTGTTGACAAGGAAAGGAATGCGAGTGCAAGGGTTACGATACGTTTCATCTTACTGCTGTGTTTTTTTGGAGGATTGGTTAAAAGTAAACATACTCTAAGTCAAGATGGCTTCGGTTTCTAAGAGTATGTATGACAAAGTTATGCAACAATCATCTATAAACCAAATCCGGATCAAGAATCGGTTTAAAATCAAACACTCTCATAAAATTGTTTTACCGGATTTCAGCAGACCGGGCCTCAACCAGGAGTTTACCGAATTCGAGGATGTTTTTTGCAGTTACGGGAGGCTGGGGGTCGGAGTTGATGGCGGTTTCGAGAGTAGTCTCCCCCGACAGGACGAGCACACCGAGGGCTCCGGCATTAGCGGCCATTGCCACATCGGTGTAGATGCGGTCGCCACACATGGCAATCTCATCGGGACGCAGCCCGAGGCGGAACCGGATTCCAGAGAGCATGTCGGGATTCGGCTTGCCGATGACAATGTCGGGACGTCGCGAAACCGCATGTTCGATGCAAGCGCAAAGCGATCCGCAGTCGACCAGTACGGTCCGGAGGTTCGTGGGGCAGACGCGGTCGGGGTTCGTTGCGATGTACGGGATTCCCTGAGAGGCGAGCCATGAAGCATGGCACAGCCTGTTGTAGTCGAGGGTTGTGTCGAAAGCGACGACAAGAGCCTGCGGCATATCGTCGGCCGACGGCGCGGTCAATTCGAATCCGGCCTGTTGGAATTCGGCTTTCATGTCGGGAGTGCCGACAACAAAAATCCGTCTGACACCGGGCATGCGCGCATGCAGGTAGTCGATAGTGGCGACTGCCGTCGTGTACATGTTTTCAGGTTTGGCCTCGATTCCCATTCCGCGCAGTTTCCGGATATATGACGGAATGCTTTTTGTCGGGTTGTTTGTCAGGAAGGAATACGTTATTCCGTTTTCGTCGAGAAGTCTGAGAAAGTCTTTTGTGAAAGGAAACAGTTCGGACCCGAGATAGATCGTTCCGTCCATGTCAAGAGCGACATGCCGAATTTTCCGGCAGGCTTCGAGAAGTTCGGAATGAGACATCGGGGTGAGGTATGTTTCGCAGATTGTTTTCATGATCGGTAGGTGTCAGAGGTTTGTGTCAGAGATCAGTGTCGTCAAGAGAACCGGCTTCGGCAATGGCTTCCTCCTTTTCTTTTCCGGACAGTTGCCGGTAGAAGTGGTTTGAGCGTTCGTATCCGTCGCGCGGAGCAGTCCACATCGTGAGGAACGTCAGCGCGCCAAGAACGCCGACGCCGATAATGAGGAGAAAAACAGTGTTCCATCCGAAACAGTCGGCGATATATCCGATTCCGATGGCCGATACGAACGATCCGAAATAGCCGAAGATGCCTGCGAGTCCGTTGGCTGTTGCCGAGGCGTCTTTAGTGGCGTGGTTTGCCGAGGCGATACCGATAAGAGCCTGAGGGCCGTAGATGAAGAATCCGGCCATGGCAAGCAGCAGGATGGACAGGATTGCGGGGATATCTGTGATGAAAATAAACAACGACATGAAAAAGACGGCCCCGATCATGCATATTAGACACATCCGGTGGGCTTTACCGTTGAATATCCTGTCGGTTGCCCATCCGGCGATTATTGTTCCCACGATGGCGCAGATCTCAAATACAGCGACAGTCGTCGCGGCCATTTCAATCGACATACCCCGGGCTTCGGTCAGGAATTTGGGACCCCAGTCGAGGATTCCCATCCTCATGACGTAGACAAATACATTGGCGATGCATAGAGTCCAGATCCACCGGTTGGTCCATACCATAACGGAAAGGAAGCGGGAGTGGGAAACGTTTTTCTTGCCGGAATCCTTGCCGGTTGTCGTGCCGGGGAGTTCGGGCAGACCGACAGAACGGGGATCGTCGCGCAATCCGATGTAGAGCCAGAGCGCGCCAACGACAGCAAGGACACCGGGAAGCCAGAAACACCATCGCCAGGCATCCCAATGGCTGGCATAGCCGAGGATTGTTTTCATATCGCCCGGATCGGAAGTGTCGAGCCCAAGGTTGCCGGCAATGGTCGATATGATCCGGGGATCGTTGCTGAGGTCCTGTCCGAGCTGCCCCATGATGAATCCGCAGGCGAGGACAGCCGCACCGGCTCCGATGGAGTGGCTCGTGTTCCAGATCGACATTTTGGTGGCGAGTTCGGACGGATGTATCCATGACGGGAGCAACCGGGCGCATGGGGGATAGCCTATTCCCTGAAAATACTGGTTCAGTACGCTTGTGACGCCCATGACAAGAATGAGCATGTTTATGAAATCGGGGCCGTTGTAAGCGCCCACGATCATGCCGGACAGGTTGACTCCGAATCCGAAGCAGAAGTTTGCGGCGGCGCACAGAAGCAGCCCGACAGCCATGACCTTACGGGAACTCGCTTTGTCGACGACGAAGCCATTGACGAATCGTGAAAATCCATAGATCAGCGATCCGATTCCGATGATCCATCCGAAGCTGGTGTTTGTAATGCCGTATTGGGCTGTCAGTCCGGGCATTGCCACAGAGAAGTTCTTACGGACAAAGTAGTAGATGGCATATCCTACCATCGAAACGAGAATGGTTCTCAGCTGCCAGCGTTTAAAATTCCTGACCGTCAGGGCATCCCATCCGGCGTAGATGTTTTCTTTACTCATCGCATTGAAAGAAGGTCGAAATGATGATTGGTTATACAAATTTACAGAATTTCCGGCTATTGTCAAAACACGACACCGGTCGTGGTTCAGATGTCATTTGCCCTGCGGGTGGCATCGATATCGAGAGCGGAGGCAAGAATCGACACGGGGTTTTCGACGGGAACTCCGGCAGACATTTCGATCTGCCATTTGCATGTCTCGCAATCGGATGCAACAATGTCGACACCGGCACCGCGTATGCTGTCGAAGAGTTCGGCCCCGACGGCCTGTGAAGTGGCATAGTTTTCTTTCTTGAATCCGTAGGTGCCTGAAATGCCGCAGCAACCTGGCTCGATCGGAATCAGTTCGAGACCCGGAATCATTTTCAGGAGTTCGAGGGAGTGGACAGCCCATCCCATGCGCTGCATGTGGCACGGGACGTGATAGGCCACGCGTTTTTTCCATTCGCGGCGGAAAACGAGCCTGACATTTCCTGCATCGACGAGCTGATGGATGAAGCGTGTGGCGAGGAGGATAGAGTCGCGGACATCATGGTTGTCGAGATGAAGGATGTGGGGATATTCGTCGCGCATTGTGAATATGCACGTCGAGCTTGTTCCGAGGACAATACGTCCGTCGGCAACAGAATTACGGATGGCGTGCAGGTTTTTTTCAGCGTCGCGCCGGGCCTGGCCGATGAGCCTGTTTGCGATTTTGGCGACACCGCAGCAACGCTCGTGTTCGAGAAGCCTGACCCCATAGCCGATCGCATTCATCAAAGTGACAAAATCGCGGCCGAGGGCGGGATTGTTGTAGTTGACATAACATCCGTGGAAATATGAGACCTGACGCCTAAACGGATTCTGGTCGGGCGCTCCGGAGTTCATCCAATGTTCGAACGTCTGCGAGGCGTAGGCGGGAAAAGTCCGTCGGGAGTCGATTCCGACAATGTGGTGCATGAGGGTTTTTACAGGCCCCAGACGGAGCATCGTGTTGACGACCGGAGCGATTTTCGTTGCGACAGCCCCCATTTCGTCGGTCGATGCCAGCATGCGGTCGCGCAGCGAAACGGGGTGTCGGTCATAGCGTATGCGCGCGTTCTGGATGATGTCGCCGATCCGCACTCCGGATGGACATGCAACCTCGCAACGTTTGCAGTTCAGACACATTTTCAGCGCCTTGTCGTAGAATTCAGGCGCTTTCAACCTGTATCGCTCGCCATCGGGCCCAGCCTGTTTGGGGCCTGGATAGAGTGGATTGACCGAAAGGACAGGACAATAGACGGTGCATATGGTGCATTTTATGCACTGTTCGAAATTGTCGCGACTTATGTTTTTTACTTGATATTCCATCTGAAAGTGAGAAGGGAAAGTAAACTATTGGAGGATTTGCCTGGCTGCAGCGACGGCGGTCAGGAGAGCTATTCCTGCTCCGGAGCCTTCATTGAGAGAATCGGCACCGGAAAGGATCGAGCCGACAGCGCGGAGATTTGTGACAACCGAGCCGTTGCGTGACACACGGAACCGGCTGTCGGTCACGACGCCGAACCGCATATAGGGTTGTGGTGCGAAAAAGTCGATATCGCATCGGGAGGTGCGTTTTTCCGATTGCACGACATCGAGTCCAAACACCGGTTCGATGACCGCATCGGGTTTCGCCACCAGTCCCTGGCTGAAAAAGCTGCCGGTAGCGATCAGGAATTCGTCGGCCCGAAGGGGCGTTTCGCCGAGATTCACGGTGTTTACCGATATCAGACGGTTGTTTTCGAAGTTGCCTTTGTTGACGCTGTCGCCAAGGAAATAAGCACCTCCCAGGCTTTCAAACCGCCGGCGCATGAGAAACTCGGCCCGCACACCGGTTACCGACATTGGAATCACGGGTACATATCTGACCGTGATGTCGACAAGCGAAGCGAGAAGGTTGGCCGGTGCGTCGGAACGGAGTCCGACCACAGCGGGGAGAAGCAACACGTCGGCGTCGGATTTTATTTTCCGTATTGCCTGCGCGAGATCGCTGACAGCCTTGCCTTCGAGGATTCGTGCCATCGAGGCGGCCCTCATTCCGGAACAGCTTTTTCGGAGAGCTGCGAGCTGCGGGAGTTCGATTTCATAGGATTCGGAAGCGATTCCCGCAGTGGCGAGCCCGTCGGCAAGATATCCGGGATGGAAGTCGAGGTAGCCTTTGAAATTGACTATGGCGGCTTTACGCCACGTGCATCGCGAAGGATGGCTGCATGAGGCGATATCCTTTACCGTCAGCCAGGCCGGTTGCCAGACTCCGAATGGAGTCAGGCAATAGCGATGGGCTTCAGGAGAACCTTCGACATCAAGGCCGGCACGCCTGAGAATCATTGTTGCTTCGGCCGCGAAGTCGTGAATATTGCCTACCCCTATTTTCTGATATGGATGGGATGGGGGGAGTGTTGCGATTGCCTGCAGCGGGTCGCAGACCTGGCGACCGTCGATCCGGTTGAGCAGCGACATTGATCCTGAGGAAAAATGCAGGGCACTCTGTCCGGAAGTTATTATCGCGACTTTTTTCCCGGCCGAGACGAGCCGTATTCCGGCAGTCAGACCGCTGAGTCCACCTCCGATTATAATAGAATCGTATTTCATTGTTCGGAATTTTTTCTGTCGGGGTTACCGGGATTAGCTACCGGATGAGTAGGGGTTTCGGTTGTATGGCCTTGTCCGGAGGGAATGAGCTGCGGATCAAGACCGCAGACGCCCTTGTAGAGCCATGATGAGAACTGCGCTTCAACCAGCGTCTGACCCCATGCGACGGGAAACATGCCTTTCCATCGTTCGTTAAGGAAATTGCAGAGATCGCGGAGGGCGTGAGGCCTGTCGTTGAGTTCGTCGCCGAGAATGGCGGCCGCGCGGCTCGCGCAAAGACATCCCTGGCAGGTGCCCATTCCGAGCCTTGTGCGTCGCCGCAGATTCACCAGATTGTTTGCATGAAGCTTGCGGACGGCATAACGGATTTCGCCGACAGAAACCTCTTCGCATTCACAGACGAGTGCGTCATTGTTTGTGTCGAGACCGATGTCGGGTGTCATCGATCCATGCCGTCCGAGCGCGGCCTTATGATCGGTAGTGAGTTCGATTATATGGCGTTTTCCGTGACTGACCGGAGCGTCTTTGTCGGATTTGTCTGATCCGGGCAGCGGAGTTGTCGCGGTCCGGCATTTTTCGCTGCGGCCAAGCTTACGGCATGCCATGTCCGTGGCCCACTCGGCCATCAGCCTGTAGGTCATGAGCTTGCCTCCGGTAATTGTTATAAATCCTTCGAGGCCGTCGCGCAGGGCATGATCCAGACAGACAATTCCGCGGCTTATGCTTCGGCCGGAAGGATCGTCGTCAGAAGCCACAAGCGGCCGCACTCCGGCATAAGCGCGCAGAATTCTTGTTGTTGCAAGCGATGGAGCAATCCGCGATCCTTCGCGCAGGAGAATATCGACCTCCTCGGGGGTCACCTCCATATTGTCGACCTGATCGTATGGGATCCGGCTCGAAGTTGTTCCGATGAGCGATATGGTGTCGCCCGGTACGAGAATGTCTGCGTCGGCCGGTTTACGGCATCTGTTTATCACTATATTGTTGACCCTGTGTCCGAATATCAGCAAAGCTCCCTTTGCAGGAAACATATTGACATCAACTCCGGCGAGACGGCAGATTCCGTGTCCCCAGATTCCGGCTGCATTGATGACAAGATCGGCGTCAACGCGCCGCGATCCGCCGGTGCGCTGGTCGCGCAGAGTCACGCCGCATACGCGCTGGTGAGATATGTTCAGAGCCGTCACTTCGTGATAGGTCAGGATGTGTGCGCCGTTGCGTTGCGCCGCAATGGCATTGGCTGTAGTCAGCCTGAACGGATCGACTGCACCGTCAGGGACTTTGACCGCCCCGATAATGTCGGGGTTTACAGCCGGCTCGATTCTACGGGCTTCTGCAGGATCGATTATCTCAGCCTCGATTCCGGCATTGCGGCAGGCCTCGACGAAAGTGGCCTGATAGGCGAGATCGTCGTCGGGCAAGGTCACGAATATCCCCCCCGTCTCCTCAACGCAATGGCGGGCGATTTTCCGGAGGATCATGTTCTCGCGAATACACTCGGCAGCCGACTCCCGGTCGGTCACCGCATAACGCGCGCCGCTGTGGAGCAGCCCGTGGTTTCGCCCTGTCGCACCAGCGGTGAAATCGAACCGCTCGACAAGAAGGACTTTCAGGCCACGCATCGCGCAGTCGCGTGCCGTGCCGGCGCCCGTTGCCCCCGCTCCGATTATAATGACATCATAATGTTGGTCAGACTGATTGTTTTTCATCAATAGCGCCGCCCTGCATACCATCGGGCCGATGTTTTGTATAGTGATATGTACAGAACAAAATCAAAAGCGATTGTGTTTCGTTTTGCTCTTTTTATATTTCGCAACAAAAGTAGCAAGGTTTTGTTGAATAACAAAATTATTTTATCAAAACTGAATTATTTTTTCATAATTCTCCAGTCGGCGAATACCACCAAGCCCTACAGTCCTGCCGGCTTATTAAATAATGACATCTGTATTCCATTTATTCATAATTTTTTTATTACATTTGCAGTGTAAACACTTAAATCAGATAAAAAACCACGCACAACACAAGTTTCGCAACCGCCCGATGACGAAAACAATCAGGTTTCGCTTTTCGGAAAACGCGACAGACACAACCTAATAACTATTTCGAAACTCTCTTCATTCAATCGCATTTCAGTCAAACCACCAAGACCACAACTTCCAGCCATGACAAAAGAAGAACGCCATCAGCTTATCCTCGACACCCTAATGCGCCACGAGTCAATTCCAGTGTCGAGCCTGTCAATGCTATTGGATGTATCGGCAGTAACAATACGCAAAGACCTCACCGAGCTTGAAGCCGAAAACAAGCTCTACCGCAGCCATGGCAAAGCCGTTCTGATCAACCCCTACATAAACAACCGTTCGATCAGTGAAAAAGAAAAGCTCCAGCGCACGGAAAAAGAACTCATCGGCCGCGAGGGCGCGTCAATGATCACACGCGACGATTCGATCATCATAGCGTCGGGCACAACGGTTCTCGCGTTCGCGCGCTGCATCACCCCGATCCACCGGCTGACCGTGATCAGCGCATCGCTTGCGGTTTCGCAGCTGCTCGGCCCGAATGAATCCATAGAGGTCGTACAGCTCGGCGGCTCACTGCGCCAAAGCTCACTGTCGGTCGTCGGCAAATTCGCCGAAAGCCCGCTTTGCGAGTTTTCATGCAGCAAGCTGTTTATAGGTGTCGACGGCATCGATCCTGATTTCGGAATCACGACGACAGACATCCGCGAGGCCGAACTAAACCGCGCGATGATGCGCACAGCCCAGAAAACAATTGTTCTGGCGGACTCTTCGAAATTCCGCCGCCGCGGATTCAGCAAAATCGCCAATCTGACAGAAATCGACACCATCATCACAGACTCCAGGATAGCCCCGACAGTTGCCCAGTCGATCGAAGATATGGGAATCGAACTGAGAATCGTTCCGGTCGACTGACATCAAAACAACCTATAAAATCCACTCAACGAATCACACAATTAAAATACAATTTCCTGAATTTTTAAAAACACGAATTTTCTTCAAAAAAATTCGTGTTTTATTTTGATATATGATTATAAATACCTATTTTTGTTGCGAAATGAAAGAATATAACTTTCATTTCCAAACCAATCATTGCTTTAAGTCTGATGTCCAACCACTTACCAAAATTCATACAGAACGCATTCTTTTTCGTTTTCCTGCTGGCGACACCAGCAGCAAACGGGGAACACCGCTCACCGGACAGCGAGACCAAGAGAATGAACCTCACCGGACGCGTGACGGTCGACGGCAAACCGCGCGAAGGAGTTGTGGTCAGCGACGGGATCAGCGTTGTCACCACCGACAGCTCGGGAGTCTACCAGATGTCGTCGGAAGGCCGTCAGCATGTTTTCATCTCGGTTCCGTCCGATTGCGAGATTCCGGTTGAAGAAGGATTTCCAAAATTCTACACCACAATATCTGAAAACGGCGACGAAGTCGGACGACATGATTTCGCATTAATCTCGTCACCGGTAAAAAAAAGATGGTCGTTGATGACTATAGCTGACCCGCAGATCGGAGTACAGGACACAGCCGACTACGCAAACGTGGTAATTCCACAGATCTGCCGGTTCGCATCGACGCTCGGCCCCAACACATATGGAATATCGCTCGGCGATCTGATATGGAATTCACCGGGACTATATCCGGAATACAAGAAACAGTCCTCGAAAATCGGCATTCCGCTTTTTTCGGTGATCGGAAACCATGACCACAACGAGAAGATACACAATGACTCCGAAAGCGACCGGGATTTCCGCAACTCAGTCGGTCCGACATACTATTCGGTCAACATCGGCGACTGCCATCTCGTGGCGCTTGACGATGTCATCTACAGCGGGAAAAGAAACCGCAACGACTACACAGGGGGCCTGACGCGCCAGCAGCTCGACTGGCTCCGGCAGGATCTCGCACACGTGGACACATCGAAAACAATAATCGTCGGAGTCCACATCCCCACCTCACGCCGCAACGCTCCAGGAAAGATCCAGGGCCACGAAGAGCTTTACGAGCTCCTTCGCCCGTTCCACCGTGCTGAAATATTTTCCGGACACACCCACTATCATTTCACAACCACCATAGCGCCCAACATAACAGAAACGACCTACGGAGCCGCAATGGGCGCGTTCTGGTATCCGATGTGCAACGACGGTTCACCGCGCGGGTTCGGAGTGGTCACCTTCGACGGGTCTGAGATAGTCGATAAATTCTATACCGGAAGCGACACCCCCAGAAAATATCAGATGAAGCTCTATCGCCCTGAAGAGGCGGTTCTGTGGAATCCGGAAAACAAAGCCGGCGACCCTTACGACAAGATCCTCATCAACATTTTCTGCTGGCACACCGACTGGACCGTCGAGGTCAGCGAAGACGGGCGTCCATTCGCCCCGCTGTCCGCAGACGCCAGACTTGTCCCTTCGGAATCGGGAGGCAGGTGCTGGGATCCGGAAATAAGAAAATGTCTGGTGAAGGGTAAGATTCCGGCCAACCATGGCGGCTCGAAGCCGGCCGACAAAAACGACCATATGTTCCTATACACCCCCTGTGAGGGCTGGTCGACAATAACAGTCAGAGCAACAGACCCATATGGGAATGTCTATACCGAAACTCTCGATAAAGACAAATAACAGAATCAGCAAACACAACCACGAACAATGAAGATCAGAACGCTTTTAGGATCAATTCTAATAATGTCGGCGCTTGCAGCTGCCGGACAACCGAAAGTGATAGCCCACCGTGGCTATTGGGATTGCGACGGATCGGCTCAGAACTCACTGCGTTCGCTTGCAAAAGCGGATTCAATAGGCTGCTACGCGTCGGAATTCGATGTCTGGATGACACCGGACGGAGTTGTCATGGTCAATCACGACCCGACAATAAACGGCGTGGAGATCCAGAACACACCGTCGCAGACAGTCCTGCTCGAGAAGCTTTCGAACGGAGAAACAATTCCGACCCTCGACCAGTATCTGGAGGCCGCGACAAAGATGCCCGGCATGCGGCTTGTGTGCGAGCTCAAGACCCACGACAGCCGCCAGCGGGAATCGGCCGCGATCAAAAAGATACTTGAAACAGTCAGGAAATACGGGCTTGAGAGCCGCACGGACTACATCACCTTTTCGCGCGACGGTTTTCACGAGTTCATAAAGAAAGCTCCGAAAGGGACTGCCGTCTATTACCTGTCGGGCGATTTCGTTCCCGAACAGATCAAACATCACAAAGGCCGCGGAATAGACTATTCGATCAAGACGATGCGCAAACATCCGGAATGGATCAAACAGTGCCACGACCTCGGCCTTGAGGTCAATGTCTGGACCGTCAACAAACCTGAAGACATGGTCTGGTGCATTGAACAGGGCGTCGACTACATAACGACCAACGATCCGGAAGGTCTGCAGAAAATAATCTCGGAACTGCCGGAGACAAAAGCCACGGAGAAAAAGGCAAAAAAGCAAAAAAAGCAATAGCAGGGAGTGATCCCTTATGATTTTTCAATAGTTACACATACCTCAGGAATCAGTTATTAGGTTTGACACACTATCAAGGGCAGGAGGCAGCCGCGGAGGCTCCCTCCTGCCTGCCGCATGGACTAAACCCAACGGAACTTTGAAATGTTTCTTCTTCGAATACATTTATAAACCACAGCCATGAACGACATTGATCTGATCTCAATCCTGACCCACGCCGAGACAGGTTCCCGCACGGTCAGAAAACCTCCATTGACGGAAGCGCCGGTTTTCGCATCAGCGCTTCTGACAACCATTCCCGCCACATTCGGCACAGGAAACTCAGGCCGCCTCGGAGTCAACATAATAGCCAACCGCCTTTTAGCGGCCGGAGCCCAACCACGCTACATTTCGGCGACCGTCACAATTGACCTCGACACACCTCAGGAAATCATCAATGAGGTTGCAATGGGAATGCGCGACGGAGCGATACAGGCCGAGATGGAATGGGCCACAGCCGAAACCGCGATTCTTCCGACAGGGCCTGCCAACGGGATATCGCTGTCGTTTTTTGGTGTCGGATGCCGGATGGTCAATGTCACATCCCCGTTAGATTGCGCAAGGCCAGGCGACGTTCTGATTGTGACCGGCAACATAGGCGCGACCGGCGCTGCGGTCGCAGGCATGCGCCAGGGCATCGAGGTGTTGACTGAAAGCGACGGGACGGCACTGACCGATGTGATGAGGAGCGTCTATGTGCATCAGCCGGACATTCCGGCTGTCTGCTTTCCGATCCACGGCATAAACGCAGCCCTTGAATCGCTCGGAGTCAAGGCCGAGATCGACCGGAAGAGGATTCCATGTTGCGATGCGGTCAGGAGCGCCTGCGACATAATGGGGCTCGATCCACTTGAGATGGCCACTTCCGACGCGATGCTTCTTGCCGTCAGCGAGCCTGACGCCGGCACGCTTCTTGAATCCGTCAGACGTTATCGTGGCGGGGAGTCCGCTTCCATAATCGGCCATATCACAGACTGAGAGCCGTTTGATTTGCAACTATGACATACAGTCGTTAACTTTGCAAAAAAATGACGACACCGGACAATTGAATTGCCGGCTGACGCAACAACTTCAGAAAAAAGCTTCAAATGAAAGACCTCATAATCGACAAGGAAACATCTGAACGCGCCGTTCTGGTCGGACTTATCACTCCCCAGCAGAACGAAGAGCGCGCAAACGAATATCTCGATGAACTCGCTTTTCTCGCCGACACGGCGGGTGCTGTGACCGAAAAGCGGTTTCTTCAGCGAATGAACCAGCGCGACTCCCGCACCTTCGTCGGGAAAGGGAAACTCGAAGAGATCCGCCAGTATGTCGAGGACAATGAAATCGGGATGGTCATTTTCGATGATGACCTTACATCGAAGCAGGTTGCCAATATAGAGCGCGAACTGAAAGTGAAGATTCTCGACCGCACGAGCCTGATCCTCGACATTTTCGCCAAACGCGCCCAGACAGCCAACGCGAAAACCCAGGTGGAGCTTGCACAATATCAGTATCTTCTGCCACGCCTGACCCGCATGTGGACACACCTCGAACGCCAGCGCGGAGGTATCGGCATGCGCGGACCGGGAGAGACCCAGATCGAAACCGACCGCCGAATCATCCTCGACAAGATATCCCGCCTGAAAGCCGAGCTGCGCGACATTGACAAACAGAAAGCCGTTCAGCGCAAAAACCGAGGCAAGCTCACCCGAGTGGCTCTCGTGGGCTATACGAACGTAGGCAAATCGACGCTAATGAATCTTCTGAGCAAGAGCGACGTGTTTGCCGAAAACAAGCTTTTCGCGACGCTCGACACGACCGTGCGCAAAGTGGTCATCGACAATCTTCCGTTTCTTCTGACAGACACAGTTGGGTTCATCCGCAAGCTGCCGACCCACCTTGTCGAATCGTTCAAGTCGACACTCGACGAAGTGAGAGAGTCGGACATACTTGTGCATGTCGTTGACATTTCCCATCCGAATTTCGAAGAACAGATCGAGGTCGTCAACCGCACCCTGACAGAAGTATGCGAGGGCGCCGACAAGCCTATGATCATGGTGTTCAACAAGATAGACGCGTTCACCTACAAACCGAAAGATGCCGACGACCTGACGCCCGCAACACGCGAGAACATCCCGCTCGAAGAGCTTGAACACACATGGATGAGCCGCATGGGCGACAACGCGGTGTTCATCTCTGCAAAAAAAGGAATCGGAATCGAAAAGCTCAAGCATCTTCTCTATGACAAAGCCAAGGAAATACATCTGACACGTTTCCCCTACAACGATTTCCTTTTCCAGACCTACGACGACCTCGACACGACATCAACCGACGAAGAATAATTTCACCTGCCAATCTCCAATGAAACAGATCCTGACATTCCTGGCCGCCATATTACTGGCAGCGTGCGCCAGCAACGGAACGGCACGAGGCGCCGACCTCCCTGCCGCCGGCTCCTCCGACAGCCTTGACGAAGCATTGGCCGACAGCCATGAGCTGCCGCTTCCCAGGATTCCTGACTCAATCCGCGAACCGCAGGCGAGAGCGACTTTTCTGCTCAACCATTTTTGGGATGAGGCCACACTGACAGACACTGCCGTGACACGCAACGAACATTTCATGGAACGCAACTTCGTCAATTTCGTCAACCTCTATCCCCACGCGAACGCCGATTCCCTGCCGGAAATCACCTACAGGCTGCTCGCCCAGGTTACTCCGGATGTCCGTTCCCGTGTGATTCTCTATGATCTGATCGACAAATATCTATCCGATCCGGAATCACCGGTCAAATCCGACGACTCATACATCATTTTCCTACAGCAATGGCTGAAACTCCCGAACCTGAACAAATATGAGAAAGAGGAACCGCGCTACCGGCTGACTTCGGCCATGAAAAACCGTCCGGGAACAACTGCAACCGATTTCAACTATCTCACACGGGAAGGCTCACAAGGCTCGCTGTCGTCGACCGAGGCGTCCAATCTGCTCCTGCTCTTCTACGATCCGGATTGCGACCACTGCAACGAAACAATCGCCGCACTGCGCAACGAGCCGACCGTCAACAACGCCATCGAGGCCGGCAATCTGAAAGTGCTCGCCGTCTATGCCGAAGGCGACGAGCGCCTCTGGCACTCCACCAACGGAACAATGCCCGAGAACTGGACCGTGGCGCTTGACCGCAGCGATATCGCCGACAAGGGTCTCTATATCATCACCGAAATGCCGGGGATCTATCTGCTTGACAAGGACAAGAAGGTAATCATGCGGGATCCGGGGCTTAAGAAGCTTGCCGAAGCCCTGAGCGACCTCTGATTCCGACATTGAGCGGCAACTGATGTTCCCCCAAGGATTTTTCCTGCAGGAAACGGCTGATATTAGAGGAAAAAGCTTTAATTTTGCCGTGTCAACCGTATGTGTCGACTCAGAGAATGTTTGAATTTAAACCGCGTTAACAATAAAACGAATGAAAGGTATAACCTTCAAAATAATCCTGAGGTCTTTTTTGGCGAATTCCGCCAAGTCTCATCGGTCACATAGCCCGCTATGCTCCCTCTTCAACTCGCGGAATCCGCTCAAAAAATCCGCTCAGTCTTAATTTGATTTAAATCCAAACACTCTCTAAATATCCAATCTATTACCACGTTTAAATCATGACATTAAAGAATTCACACAGTTCGATCTATCCATGGATTGTCGTAGGGCTGCTCTGGGTAGTGGCACTACTCAACTACATGGACCGCCAGATGCTCTCGACAATGCAGAGCAACATCGCCCTCGACATCCCCGCGCTCCAAAACGCCGAAGCGTTCGGCGCCCTGATGGCCATCTTCCTATGGATCTACGGATTCGCCAGCCCATTTTCGGGTGCTGTCGCTGACCGAGTCAGCCGGAAATGGCTGATTGTCGGATCGCTGGGCGTATGGTCGGCTGTCACTCTGGCAATGGGCTTCTGCCATAGTTTCCAACAACTTATGTGGCTACGCGGCATAATGGGCATCTCCGAGGCGCTCTACATTCCTTCGGCGCTCTCGCTCATCGCCGACTACTTCACCGGCAAAGGGCGTTCACTCGCCATCGGCCTCCATATGACCGGACTCTACTGCGGACAGGCATTAGGCGGTTTCGGATCACTTGTGGCCTCGACATGGTCGTGGCAGTCAACATTCCAGTGGTTCGGAATAATAGGAGTCGCCTATGCATTCATTCTGATTTTTCTTCTCCATGAAAAGCCAGGCCACGGGAATCTGCCTGACAAGAAAACGGCTTCAGACGCCGCTTCGCGCAACAGCGAGTCAATTGTCCGTTCATTTGCAGTCGTCTTCACCAACGTCGCATTCTGGGTCATTCTTTTCTTCTTCGCATCAAGCTCGATTCCGGGATGGGCAACAAAAAACTGGCTTCCGACCCTGTTTGTCGACAATCTTGGCCTGTCAATGGAACTGGCCGGCCCGATGGCCACACTGACAATCGCCGTGTCGAGCTTCATCGGAGTGATGATCGGCGGCCCGATAAGCGACAATTGGGTGCGGCGCAACGTACGCGGACGCATCTACACAAGCTCCATCGGCCTCGCAATGATGATTCCGGCACTTGTCTTTATCGGTCTTGCCCACAACGCATGGCTTTCGATACTCGCCGGTCTGTTTTTCGGAGTCGGCTACGGAATGTTCGATGCCAACAACATGCCCATACTGTGCCAGTTTGTCTCTTCACGCCAGCGGGCAATGGCCTACGGATTCATGAACTCACTGGGAGTCATAATGGGAGCCATCACCACCCAGCTTCTGGGAGGTCTGTCGGAATCTGTCGGACTCGGGCTCTGTTTCGCCCTTATGGGTGGAATCCTTCTAATCGCGCTGTCGCTGCAGCTGATCGTCCTCAAACCAAAATATGACGACAAGGACCTCGAATTGTCCGAGGCCTCCCTGTCGGAATCCGAACAAAACCAAATGTAATTCAAATCCACATAAACAAACCAACCAAAATGGAAAAGATCAAAGGTCTTATCGACGCACCTTTCACTCCGTTTCTGGAAAACGGAGATATAAATACCGAACCGATTCCCGCTTACTGCAACATGCTTGTGGCCAACGGCATGCAGGGAGTGTTCATAAACGGATCATCGGGCGAAGGCTACATGCTGACAACCGACGAGCGCAAAACCATTGCCGAGGCATGGGTAAAAGCCGCGCCCGAGGGCTTCAAAGTCATTGTGCATGTCGGCAGCTGCTGCACCCGCGACAGTCGTGAACTCGCGCGCCACGCCGAAGAGATCGGCGCATGGGGCATCGGCGCCATGGCACCTCCGTTTCCGAAAATCAACCGTGTCGAAGAACTCGTGAAATATATCGAGCAGATCGCTTCCGGCGCACCCTCGCTCCCCTTCTACTACTATCACATACCCGCATTCAACGGCGCCTACCTCCCTATGGTCAAGCTGCTTGAAGAGGTCGACGGCCGCGTGCCCAACTTTGCCGGCATCAAATATACGTTCGAAAGTCTCTATGAATACAACCAGTGCCGCCTTTATAAAAACGGCAAATACGACATGCTCCACGGTCAGGACGAAACGATTCTTCCCTCGCTGGCTATGGGTGGCGCTCAGGGTGGCATCGGCGGAACCACAAACTATAACGGCCGCGAACTGAACGCCATTATCGACTGCTGGAATGCCGGCGACCTTGAAGGAGCCCGCGAACACCAGAATTTCGCTCAGGAAGTGATCAACGTGATCTGCCACTATCGCGGCAACATCGTTGCCGGCAAACGGATCATGAAACTTATCGGTCTGGATCTCGGGCCTAACCGGGTGCCATTCCAGAACATGACGCAGGAGGAAGAAGACGCTATGCGTGCGGAACTCGACGCCATCGACTTCTTCTGCCGCTGCAACAAAGTCTGATTCCATGGGACTGCGGTGGATCTCCCTCCTGACAACGGCGCTGATTCTTTGCGGAGGAGGCCTGTCAGCCAAGACCAAGGTTGCCTGCATCGGCAACAGCATCACCTACGGCTACGGGCTTCCTGCCGACGAACGCGCCTCCAGCTCCTATCCCGGCCGACTGCAACAGATTCTTGGAGAAGATTATGTGATCGGCAACTTCGGGCATAACGGAGCCACACTTCTCAGCAATGGCCACAATCCGTACGTACGGCTGCCGGAATATCGCGAAGCTCTTGAAATGAAGCCTGACATTGCGGTTATACACCTCGGAGTCAACGACACGGATCCCCGCAACTGGCCTAATTATTCCGACTTTTTCATTCCCGACTATTCCGCCCTGATCGATTCACTCCGGGAAGCCAATCCGCAAGTAAGAATCATCATTGCCAGACTCACCCCGATCAGTGCGAAGCATTTCCGGTTCCGCACCGGCACGCGCGACTGGCGGCTGCTCGAGCAGGACGCGATTGAAAAGGTCAGCAGACTCAAAGGCGTCGAGCTGATCGATTTCGATGTTCCGCTGCGCGACAGGCAGAATCTCATGCCTGACGGAATCCACCCCGATGCTGTCGGCTACGGGATTCTGGCAGAAACCGTCGGCAAAGCCATCACAGGCAATTACGGCGGTTTGAGGCTTCCGGGCTATTACCAGAGCGGGATGATCCTGCAACGGCATCGGCCGCTGACAATCTCGGGCTCGGCAAATGCCGGCAGCGATGTGACTGTGACGCTTGACGGAATCCCATATCGCTCGACAGCCGACAATCTCGGCCGATGGCATGTTGTCACCGCTCCTCTGGCCGACGGGGTCTACACGATGACAGTCGCAGACAGAGACTCGGTCATAGCCCTGACCGACATTCTCGCAGGCGAGGTATGGGTCGCATCCGGACAGAGCAATATGGAATTCAATCTGTCTGAAGCTACGGGCAGCGAAAGAGACATTGCCGCAAGCGGCGATCCGCTGCTGCGTTTCTACGACATGCGCCCTGTCGCGCGGACCAATGCGGGACGCTGGAACGACAACGAAATAACAGCCACCGACACTCTGGGACATTTTCTGCCAGGCCGCTGGACGCCTGTCGGCCCGGACAATGCCGGACGCCTGTCGGCTGTGGCATATTATTTCGGACGCCGTCTGCGCGATTCCCTAAATGTTCCCGTCGGAATTATCAGCAACGGAGTCGGCGGCTCTCCCTGCGAGTCATGGATCGACGTCAACACGCTTGAAAGCGCCGTTCCTGAGATTCTTGTCAACTGGAAGGGCAACGATTATGTCCAGAAATGGTGTCAGCAGCGCGCGGAAGAGAACGCTCCCGGCAACCACCGCCATCCCTATGAACCCAGCTACCTTTTTTCGGCGGGCATCCGCCCTCTGCAACAACCCGACATTGCAGGTGTCATATGGTATCAGGGTGAATCCAACGCCCATAACACCGAACTCCACGAGCAACTCTTTCCACTTCTTGTCGAAAGCTGGCGAAAAGAGTTCCGCCGGCCGGATCTTCCGTTCTGCATTGTCCAGCTGAGCAGCATTGACCGTCCGTCATGGCCTCTGTTCCGCGACTCTCAACGCAGGCTGTCCGACCGTCTCGACAGAGTGTACATGGCCGTCAGCTCGGACCATGGCGATTCGCTCGATGTCCATCCGCGCAACAAGCGCCCTATCGGGCATCGCCTTGCCCGCCAGGCACTCCGTAACGTCTACGGCTTCAACCGTCTCATTGCCGACGGACCGCAACCGGTCGCGGCAACCGGCAACCGCGACGGATCGGTGACCATCACATTCAAAAATGCCGACGGCCTGACCACCTCCGACGGCAAATCGGCCGGACCATTCGAGCTGGCCGATGAAGGAGGACTGTTTGTCAATGCAGCAACAGAGATTCTCGCCGACGGCAAAATCAGACTATCAACGGGAAAAGCAGGCTACAGACCTGTCAGCGTCCGCTACGGTTGGCAACCGTTTACTCGGGCAAACCTGATCAACTCCGACAGCCTTCCCGCTTCCACTTTTAAAATTCCAATCTCCAACATGAACGAACTCTACAACCCTGAAGAAGGTTTCGACAGAGGAGTCTCGGCCTGTTTTGCCGGTCTTCTGCCCGACGGCAACGCTCTGCTTGCCGGAGGATGTAATTTCCCATGCGACGAACCGCTGTCGCCGCAGGCTCAGAAAAAATTCTACAAAGGAATCTATCTCTTCGACGGCTCGGAGTGGAAACGCGCAGGATCGCTTCCCGAAGCAATTGCATATGGCGCGTCGGCCACAGTAGCAGACGGGATAGTCCTGGCTGGCGGCACAACCGCCGGGGGAGCCACTGCCAAAACAATCCTTATCAAGCAGGATCTGACAACAGAGCAACTGCCTGAACTTCCGGCAACTCTCGACAATATGGCAGGCGCGGCGATCGGCAACACCGTTTATGTTGCGGGGGGAAACCGGAACGGAGTGCCATGCAACGATCTCTATGCGCTCGACATCGACCAGCCACACAAAGGATGGAAAAAACTGAGCCGTATGCCGGGAAATCCGAGAGTCCAGCCCGCTATGGCATCATCGGGAGGAAAACTCTATCTCTGGGGAGGCTTTGCGGGACGACACGGACGAAATGAGCCGTCGCTTGAAGTGGACGGACTCGTCTATGATCCGAAAAAAGACAAATGGAGCCGGATCGAAGGCCCACGGGACGCAGAAGGGTCGCCGGTCAGCACCGGCGGCGGCTGCGCGACGACTCTGCCCGACGGACGGATAGCTATTGCCGGCGGCGTGAACAAGGATGTCTTCCTTTCCGCCCTGATCGACCAGGCATCCGACTACCTCAACCACCCGATCGGATGGTATGGTTTCAACCCGACAGTCTATGTCTTCAATCCGGCCGACGGCTCTTTCAGTCCGGCCGGGACCGACCCGCTGTTCGCACGTGCCGGCGCAGCGGCGGTCGCAACGCCCGAGGGCAACGTTCTACTTATCGGCGGCGAGCTTAAACCACGCATCAGAACCAACACAACCTCAACAATAAGACCATGACCGATAAAACAGTCGATCTCAGCATAAGCAACTACGCGGCCACCCGCGGAAAAACCTATGACATCGCAATCCTTCCATGGGGAGCGACGGAACCGCACAACCTTCATCTTCCCTACCTGACGGACGCGATTCTCAGCCGTGACATCGCTACAGACGCGGCAATGCTCGCCCGTAAAGAATACGGGATCAATGCAATGGTCCTTCCACCCGTTCCGCTCGGCGCACAGAATCCGGGACAGAGAGAACTTCCGTTCTGCATCCACTACCGCCACGACACACAGATGGCAGTTCTGACCGACATCGTCGCCTCACTCCACCATCAGGGCATGCGACGCCTGCTGATCGTGAACGGCCACGGAGGCAACACCTTCAAGGGAATGATAAGGGATCTGGCTGTCGACTATCCCGATTTCATCATCGCCTCGGGCGAATGGTTCAAGGGAGTACCTGCGAAAGATTATTTCGACCGGCCCGGAGATCACGCCGATGAAGTGGAGACTTCCGTCATGATGCACTATCATCCCGAACTCGTCGACCTCAACGAAGCCGGCCCAGGCGGGAACGGCGGATTTGCCGGAAAGGCACTCGGCCGGGGCACAGCATGGCTTCCCCGCGACTGGTCACGCATAAGCGACGACACGGGGATCGGCGATCCCTCCTTGTCGACCCCCGAAAAGGGAGCCAGATTCGCAAAGGCATGCGCGGAAGCGTTCGCAGAGGCAATCGCAGATCTGTGCCAGCCTGATCTTTACCGATAAGTAATTCCAATCCAGCAACAAAACAGAACATAACCAATGGATAATTTCAGCTATTGCAGTCCGACAAAATATATTTTCGGCCGAGGCGCCGAAAATCATGTGGCACATGAACTCGTTGCGATAGGGGCCGGCCGCGTACTGGTTGTCTACGGCGGGGGTTCGGTCGTCAGAAGCGGGCTTCTCGACCGAATCAAGGTTCAGCTTGACGCCGCCACACTTTTCCACACTGAACTCGGCGGAGTAGAGCCGAACCCTACCGATCCGAAAGTAAGAGAGGGGATCGCATTATGCCGCCAGGAGAGCATCGACACGATTCTGGCCGTCGGTGGCGGGTCTGTAATAGATACGGCCAAAGCGATTGCCGCCGGAGTTCCGTACAAAGGCGATTTCTGGGATTTCTGGGCCGGCAAAGAAACAATCCGCGAGGCGTTGCCCGTCGGTGTGGTCCTGACCATTCCTGCCGCCGGAAGCGAAGGCTCGGGCAACTCGGTCATCACACTGCTTGACGGGATGCACAAGATCAGTCTGCGCACCGACTTCTGGCTAAGACCGAAATTCGCGCTGCTCAATCCGGAACTGACATTCACGCTGCCCCCGGAACAGACCGCAGCCGGAATCGCCGACATGATGGCCCATATTTTCGAACGCTATTTCTCGCCTACAACGGAGGTGGAAGTCACCGACCGGCTGTCGGAAGGATTGCTGACGGCAATCATGAACGAAGGACGCAAGGTATTTGCCGATCCTATGGATTATGATGCGAGAGCCAATATAATGTGGAGCGGCACGCTGGCCCACAACGGGATTTGCGGATGCGGCCGTAAGGAAGACTGGGTTTCGCATTTCATGGAACATGAAATCAGTGCCGTCTACGGGGTCACCCACGGCGCCGGACTTGCTGTTGTCCTACCGGCATTCATGACCTACATGGCAGAACACCGGCCGCAAAAGGGCGCTCAACTCGCGCGACGCGTGTTTGGAGTCATCGAAAACGATGACCGCGTTGCCGCACTCGAAGGCATTGACAGACTTAAAGCGTTTTTCTCTTCGATCGGACTGCCTCTGACTTTTTCAGAGCTTGGAATCGACCGCCCCAATATAGAACTTCTGGTAAGGAAACTCCACGAAAACAAAGGCGATCTGATCGGCGGCTACATGGCTCTCGGACCGGCTGAGACAGAGCAAATCTACCGACTCGCGCTCTGACAACAGACAGCGGAGACAACGCCTCGACTATTGTTCGATCAGCACACCGTCGGTCTCGACCGTAAATGTCGCAGGAATGCTTTCGACAAAGGGCATGATTGCGGCAGCATGGCCGAACGGAACGCCATAGGCAACAGGATAGGCATATTCGGCGACAAGCTCGCTGATCATCTCCTCCATAGAGCGTCCGTCGACATCGGGTGAATATTCCGTGAAATCGCCTACAATCAATCCTTTCAGACGTCCCAGAACTCCCGACAGCTTGAGCTGATACATCATCCGTTCGATCTTGTAGACCGGCTCGGAAACATCCTCTACAAAAAGGATCGTATCCGGTTTGAGAATATCGTAGGGCGTTCCGATCAAAGCTGTCAGTACAGCCATGTTGCCGCCAAGCAGTGTTCCCGATGCGCGTCCGTTGCGGTTCAACGGATGGGGTTCGACATTATAAGAAGGCAACTCGCCCTGCAGAATTCCGAAAAGGGCGCGGGAATCATTGTCGGCCCCTGCATGCGATGCGATGTGACGCGCCATCGGACCGTGGACAGAAGCTATTCCATGACGGTGCATGAGCGCATGAAGCGCTGAAATGTCGCTGAATCCGATTATCCATTTCGCATTGTCGCGCAGGGGAAGCCTGTCGAGCCTGTCGAGAAGATGGACAGCGCCATAGCCTCCTCTTGAGCAGAGAATCGCTTTTACGGATGGGTCGAGCAGAGCGGTTTCAAGATCTGAATAGCGCTCATCGGAAGTGCCGCTGTAAGTCCCGTGGCGTCCGAATGCATGGGGCGATGTGTAGGGTTTCCATCCCAACGACTGCAGGACCGGAATGGCAGCATATACATTCTGCGGGCGCGTTATGCCCGCAGGCGAAACGATAGCGACCTTGTCGCCCCTTTTCAAAGGATCGGGAATGATTACGTTGTGCATCAGTTGACTTTCACATCAAGACCGGCGCTGCGGAAACGACCGGCAATTTTTTCAAGTTCATCACGTTCAACCTTATGGAGTGTGCGGCAAGGCGTCTGACGGTCGATCGAATAGAGCATTACCGATTCGGGCGCAATACGGCGGCAAGCCTCTATAAGGGCATCGATCTCGTCGTCGGTCGTGTTGTTGACCGGAATGCCATCAATCTCGCCGCGCAAGAGCATTGTCTGGACAATGGCTTTTCCCCGGAATTGCGCGATCCCATCGATTGCCCGTTCGACAGTGAATTCAGGCGAACCAGGCCTGTCGATCAGCCTCATTGTTGCATCGATTGCCGAATCGAGTTTGAGAATGTTGTTGTCTACCCGGTTGAGCGCTCTGACAACTCCAGGGTCGCCAAGACGGGTCGAATTGCTCAGCACACTGACTTTAACACCGGGGAAATATCTGTCGCGCAAAGCAAGAGTGTCATCGATTATGCCTTCAAAGTCGGGATGGAGCGTCGGCTCGCCGTTTCCGGAAAAGGTTATTACATCGAGAGGATGACCGTCTGACTTCATCCGTCTCAGTTTGCCGTCGAGCTGATTGCGGACCTCCTCCCGCGACGGCAGTCCGGACGTACCGGGACCCTGCGCGTTGAAACCGGCCTCGCAATACAGACAGTCGAACGAACAGATCTTGCCGTCTGTCGGCGACAGATTGACCCCGAGCGAGCTACCGAGTCTTCGCGAGCGTATTGGGCCGAAAATGACTGAATGGAAAAGAACCGTCTGCATTAACAATTCAAAAAGAGGGGAATGAAAACCTGTTTTTTATTTCTTTGAGACGTCGACCCTGACAGTTGCCGGCATGGTCCGGTTTCGCTCGTCGACAGCATCGATGACCTCGTGTGAGAGATGCGTGAAAGCCTGACCGGTAATAGTGTCGGTCAACGCTACCGGTTCGCCGCCGTCGGCCTTGTCGCAGATCGACCCGACAAGCGGAATCTGTGCGAACAAGCGTATGCCGAGCTCTTTCGCCAAAGCCACTCCCCCGTCGCGACCGAAAATGTAATAACGTTCGTCGGGGTGCTTTTCCGGTGTGAACCAGGCCATGTTTTCGACAAGGCCGAGAACCGGAACATTCACTTTGTCAGACATGAACATCGCGATTCCCTTACGGGCATCGGCAAGCGCGACCTCCTGAGGAGTGCTGACAACGACAACCCCCGTCATGGCGAGCGTCTGAACCAAAGTCAGATGGATGTCGCTCGTTCCCGGCGGCATATCGATCAGGAAATAATCGAGTTCGCCCCAGTCGGCTTCCTCGATCAGCTGGCGCAAAGCGTTCGACGCCATGCCGCCGCGCCACAGGACCGGAGCGTTACGATCAACGAGAAAACCGATCGACAGGAGCTTGACTCCATAACGTTCGGCAGGAATTATCAACTGACGGCCGTCGACTTCATGCATATACAGCTGCTCATCCTCGAGTCCGAACATTTTCGGGACCGACGGCCCGAAGATATCCGCATCGAGCAAACCGACCTTATAGCCTTCGCGGGCCAAAGCCACCGCAAGGTTGGATGCGACCGTCGATTTTCCGACTCCCCCTTTTCCGGAAGAGACACCGATTATGTTGCGCACCCCCGGCAGAGCCGGCCGTTTCTTCACTTCGGGCTGTGGCACAATTGTGTTTACCGTGACTTCAACTTCGGGCGATATGCGGGTATGGACCGCAGCTTCGGCACTCTTTACAAGCGAACGCATGAAAGGGTCTGTCGGTTTCTGAAACTGAAGCGAAAAGCTGACTTTATTGCCGTCGATGCGTATGTCGTCGGCAACCATATCGAGTTCGACAATGTTTTTTCCGTTGCCCGGATAACGCACGGTTTTAAGCGCGTCAACAATCAACTGAGGATATAGTCTTTCCATAATTATTCCTGAACATTTTCGGTTGAATTTCCGGCAAAAAGCGCCGGCATCTGGATCTGTCCGCGCGAGAAGCTGCGGTATGTGTCGCGTTCGATCTCAATATCGGGTTCTGAGAGAGGAGATGTCTGGTCGAGGCCGAATGCAAAATATTTAATTGTCAGACCGCGGTCGAGCCACTGCTGTTCATAATATGTGCGTATGTTTAGAATCGGGTCGCCTGCGTGTGTAGTGTAGAGGTCGTCGGTGTCCACAAACACGGGGAGTCTGTTCAGTCGGGCCATCTCGCGGGTATATGTGTAGAGAAACGGGCTGTCGGACTTGAGATTAATCCTGATATTTTCGCCGGCCACCCTGCGGTAAAGCTCCATGAAGCGGGTGGATGTAAGCCGCTTGCGGGTCTTTTTCATCTGCGGGTCGGGGAATGTTATCCATATTTCGGCCACTTCCCCTGGTGCAAAGAACTCCGGAAGAAGCTCGATGTCGGTTCTCAGAAAAGCGACATTGGTCATGTTGCGCTTTTTGGCCTGGGATGCACCGGTCCACATTCTGGCGCCCTTGATGTCTATGCCGATATAGTTTGCGTCGGGATTTGCGCCGGCGAGTCCGACAGTGTACTCCCCCTTTCCGCATCCCAGTTCGAGAATTATCGGACGGTCATTGTGGAAAAAGTCTTCATGCCACCGTCCTTTGAGCGGAAAACCGCTTTGCTGCAGCCTTGCCCATGGATACTGGAAGACGAAGTCAATCTCTTCCATCTCCCTAAATTTCTTCAGTTTATTCTTTCCCATTATCAGTTGATAGACTAAGTAATGCAAAATTAGCGAAATTCCTACCCATTGCCAAACATAGAAACGCAAAAAACGGCCGACCCACGTCGCCCGTTTCCTTATCAATCATTCAATAAACAATAATGTGAAATTTCAAAAACCAATCAAATTATTTTAAACCAATCAAAAACGTATATGCGTGCTTTTCAGAGTAAACAGAGACAATGTGTTTATCTGTAGTCGGCAAACCGCTGCTGGAGGGCCTGGCGCGCGAAGAAGATGCGGCTCTTGACGGTGCCGAGCGGCAGTCCCATGTGGTCGGCGATTTCGTTATATTTGTATCCGGAGACGTGCATGGTGAACGGTATCCGGTATTTTTCAGGAAATTCCTCTATTGCAGCCGTGATCTCGTTGACTCCGTAGGAACCTTCGGGGGTGGAGAAGCCAGAGTCCTGCGGCAGGTTCAGATGATAGAGATCCTCGGTGCGGTCAACCACTGTGGCCGAACGCACAACGCGGCGGTAGTTGTTGATGAAGAGGTTGCGCATGATGGTGAAAACCCAGCCCTTGAAGTTGGTGTTTTCGGTGTATTTGTCCTCATTGTCCAGAACCTTGAGCATTGTGTCCTGGAGTAGATCGTAAGCGTCGTCGCGGTTGGAAGTAAGGGTGTAGGCGAAGTTGAGCATGTTGCCCTGCAGATCCATCAGGCGTCGGGTGAATGAAGTTGTTGTTGTCATGTCGGCTTGATTTTGCGGATTTTACTTGTTTTACTTTTTTACTTGGCTTACCGGATGAGACTCGCGGTGTCAGATCAGCAACAATGATGTTACAAATCGTTGACAATGCAAAGTTACGCACTTTTCATCAGTTGCAAGAATTTTAAAGTTAAAATCAGTTAAAATAGTTACAGCGCTGTTACAGACACCTCCGTGCAGATATTCCACAGACCGGTTTCCCGTTGACAACAGGCAACTTGCATATATTTCAAAAAATAATCAGGCCAGAAATTTGCAACATTCGATAATATTCCGTATATTGCGACACGAATCTATACCAATCACAACAACGCCAGCGCAGAATGATGTATGTTTTGCTATTTCAATCCCCAGCTCCAGCGGCACAAATTCGGCGCAAAAGAACTCCTGACCGAGTTCGGCCTCGCCGAATATGACTTCAATGCCCGCCGCGCGATCGCGGCTGTCGCCTCGTTCTCCCAGCCCGACCCATTGGCCGGGGCGTTGACCGACCCTCAGACTGGCAGGCGACTCGCCGTTCCATACCTCTCCGGCATTTCCCCCTACGCATACTGCGCGGCCGATCCAATAAACCTCATCGATCCCTCAGGTGAATATACCTTAGTCAATGGCGAGTATGATTTTTTTAGTTCACTCCTCGCTATTTTCCCATCTTATGTAACCCAAAGTGGGCTCAATGAATCTCAAGCTACAATCCGAAACGATTACATTGCCGCAAAAGATTCCAATGTACCCATATTATTAGTGGATAATGTTGAGGACATGCGTAAGGCGTTCTCCGAAGTAGCGAGTTTAAGCAGATATGCGTTCATTACCATTAATGAACATGGATCACCTGGTATTTTAAAAATCGGAAATGAAACGATAGACATCACCTATGATTTTACAGTCTTTAAAGATTGCTTTTTCCTTAAAACTATCTTCATTGGAGAATGTAATGTTGGCAAAGGTATTATAGGCAAATGTTTCGTTGAACAACTTGCCGAAGAAAGTTGCTCTACAATAATAGCTCCCGAGCATGCAATTGCATCAAAACACAAGTACGACGGTGCATATGTCAAATGTTCGATTCCAACAGATAAAATAGATTCCGACACCGGAATGCCTATATATGAGGCAATACCACACTCTTCCGATTGCAAGCCACCTGGAATATTACCAACTTTTTTCATGTCTGTCTACGGAGTCCAAAATTATCAAATCGTTGACCTCGCATTAAATAGAATTTTTGGCTTTGTATGGAAACTTCATTCGTCCTATGATTAATTCTGATTATGATCAATATCTAAGAGAGTTTTTGAATTTAAACCGCGTTAACAGTAATACGAATGAACGGCAGAAACTTCAAAATAATCCTGAGGTCTTTTTTGGCGAATTCCGCCAAGTCTCATCAGTCGCATAGCCCGCTATGCTCCCTCTTAAACTCGCGGAATTCGTTCAAAAAATTTCCTCAGCCTTAATTTGATTTAATTCCAAACACTCTCTAAAAAACCAAAATAATGACTACACGTATTCTTCTACTTGGACTAATCATGCTGTTATGCGCCTGCAAACAGAGCACTGAAACAGCTTCTG